>NZ_JACIYL010000787.1 GCF_014359955.1 Thermogutta sp.
GAACGGTATTGAAACGGCTGCGCCCTTCGTTATCGCTTTCCCCCATTTCCTGGGACGTGATCCAGAACTCTTCACTCAGTCCCTCAATCGGCCGGCCATTCTGATCACACAGCTCGTTTCCATTTTCGTCGAGACCCACGATGCGCACTTGAGCAGCAATGGCCGGTTGCTCCTCGGTCAGTTCGATATCCATGCTCAACCTGACCTGCCGCGCTCTTGCCCGAGCGCGAGTGCTGGGGAGCTCTACCCCAGGTGCGTCCTGTTCGGAATAGTAATCGCGCGAAGGAATAACCTCCGCATACCAGCACTTGAGATTCGAAGGGTTCCTTGGCTCACACTGCCATCTGATTCTGATTTTGCTCTTCGGTCCAACCGTAGCAATCGGCTGAGCTCCTGGACCTTCTTGGCGAAAACCGCTTTCTGGATCAACCAGGCCCTGCTTATCCAGCAGCGGGACGACTTCGATCGATTCCAAGTCCGATTGCACGCCTTCTTCGAAGGGCCACTTCTCGAAGGTCAGCCGCCTAAGGTTCGGCTCGAGCGCCAAACCGCTCAACCATCGCCGGCTGTCCTCCAGCGGTTGATTATTAAGGTATGCAGCCAGTTCGGTTTTGACCTGTCCATCCCTCAGCCGGCAATTTTCCAGTCGCTCGCTGCCGATTGTCTGAGGGCGTGCCGGCCGGACGAGCTCTCGCACACATTGCAAATTTCTTTCCAGACGGTCTGCAAAGTCGGCCCCCAGATCCGGAATTAGCCCTACTCGCCACATTTCGCGTCCGACGGTTTCCAGTGTCGGTTCTTCAAGCACCGCCGCAAGGTAATCAGCCCGCTGCTCAGCTGTGGCGCTTAAAACGCCGCGTGGCGTCGCTAACACGCGTCGTACCGGTTCTTGAAGCTCCTCCGGAAGTTCACGCAGTAGGTCAACTGAAGTCTCTTGCCAGAAACGTGTAAGGTCGAACGCGGCAAAGGAGTTGGTCAGCGAGCTGGCCGCCGCGTCTAAAACGCCCATCGGAACAAGTAGGCCTAGCCGCACGCGTTTGCGGTTGCGAATCTCGATGGCCCTTTCCGGCGAAATCTCCAACTCGATATCCTGGGGCGGCGTGCCGACGAGCCATATCTGAACGTCGTCGCCCAACCGCAGTTTTCTCGCTTCTTTGCACAGCAAGCGAGCTTCGTCCCGGTCCAGATAATCGATGCGCAGGCAATAGCCCAGCTCGGCCGCCTGTAAGTCCTGCACGAGCCGTTTGGCCAGCCGTGCCCGCAAGCCATCCGCCATCTTCATCCGTTCACCTCCTTTAGCACAGGCATCTCCAGGTACTGGGCATTGAAGTCGTCAGACAGAGCGTGAAAGAAACCCATTTGTCGGAGACGGCGTTTAAGAGCCTCGAGATTCGTCACCGCCGCGAACCGTGCGGTGGCATCGTCCAAGAAACCCGGCGGACGGTCCACCAGCAGCCCGTAACGTCGATACAAAAAGTCCAGGAACTCGCTCAGTCGCATCGAGGCACGGGGTCGCACACACTGCCAGTCGCCCATCGGCCGCTCCGTCATTGCCACATGCACGAGCGTGGCCAATAGGTCATCACTCGGCGCATAGCGCCAATTACGCCGGCCCGTTATGTTACCCGATAGAATGCCAAAAGATTTCCGCAAGCCTCCTGTGGACCAGTACCAGCTAACGGCGTTTCTCAATGCTGAGTTGAGCTGTGCCTCGCTTAATAACGTAGCGAACGCTTTCACTGGCGGGTTACGTTGCGTAACGTCGGCAAAGTAGGCTTTAATGGTCTCCTTCTCCACATCGCTAGAGCAGCTTTCCAACGTAGCCTCTCTAATTCGCGCCATTTCAGCTCTGGCTCCTGCAGCCACTTCGGGATGACTTTCGAGCGAGATAAGTCTGAGAAGGTAGTTTGGGGTGGTAGACTCGTCACGGATACGCCGCAGATCCAGGATGTATTCGATGAGCATGTCAAGGCTTCTCAAATAGAGAACACTGTCAATATACGTGCGTAATGAGGCGAGATCCCG
>NZ_JACIYL010000788.1 GCF_014359955.1 Thermogutta sp.
TGTCAAGGCTTCTCAAATAGAGAACACTGTCAATATACGTGCGTAATGAGGCGAGATCCCGACCCACGCATGCCCTCGCCAATTCGTCGCTTCGACCACCCCGCTGGCGAGTGAAGTCAACATAAATCTCCGGGCATGGAATTTCTGCGTCCGACTCGGCCGGCGCAGCTTTCATTTCCGGAGGCAAATTCCCCGTTGCTACCAGATGGTTTACGGCATGGATAAGCTTGAGACTGTAGATGAAAAGTCCGAAGTTGATCAGAGCCATCAATCCCCGAGTGATCGCCTGCACGGGCATCCTCCCGCCGTACGCCAGCAGGTATTGCAGTACATCTTGGGCCAGATTTCGTGCCGCCTGAGGCAATGCCGGATCCGCCAGCCCAAACTCCTCCACTTTACCTGGCGTGGAAGCTTGGAAGCCATCCAAATAGCACAAAGCAAGAAGGGAATGAATGTCAATATTGCTGGAACCGTCGTAACCGGAGTCGTAACTCGGTGGGGTTAATTCGCGCAGATTTCTACCAAACACCCTGCGAAACAGATCGAATAGCTTATTTGCTCCTTCCAGTGCGTTACCGCTGCCCAATTCGTCTCGAAGCAGAACATACAAAAAAACGTGCACACTGCGCTGCCGTCGGATTTCGCTTGGAAAACCGGTCTTGTAACACAGGAGGGTTAGCGGCAGGAGATAGTCGATCTGCTCCGGTGCCCCCCGCTTTGTTCCTTTCTTCGATGCGCGAAAGACGGCAGCTCGCAGCCAGCGGTCCATCAGCCGCTTGCCTTCGGCAGTGTCAAACCCGGCGACCCGCTCGTGCGACACCACAGCTTGAAGGTACTTTCCCAAATCCGTCGGATCATTTTTTCGCGGTCCACGTTTCCTCCCGCGCGTGACGATGAGATAGAACAGCGAAGGTAACAAACGCTCCACATCGAAATCGTTCATCTCCACAGTAAACAACCGCGAGAAGTGCCAACCCTTGCTCGCTTTGGGAAGCACCAATTTGACCCGTTTCATACGGTGGTCCCCTCTCGCACAATCTTTCCGTCACGCACTACAACACGGTGCATGCGACAGCCGGATTCAATCATCAATACCTCTTGCGTTGGGTAAGCCAACAACTGATTCTTGAAGACTTCCAGTTCTTCAAACAGTGCCTGCTGTTCCTCAGCACCGCTAACGTATCCTTCCAGGGCTCGTTGGAGATATTCAAACAAGTCGAGCCCAATCACCAGGCGTGGTGACCCGCCCCGCCTTTGTAGTACCAAGTAATCCGGCACCGTTTCCACACGCGTATCTTCCGCGGGAGGCAGACATACTTCAAACTCATCGGGCGGAAATCGCTTAATCACCACGAGCTGCTGGCTGGAAGCTTCGGTCAACCGCAGTCCCAAGCCTGATAATTCGGGTAGCACCGGCACGCCGTCGGCTCGGGAAATGCCTGCCAGTAACTCATCGCGAAGCTGCTGGATGTCGATCCGGCCGTTGATGGCATCCACGAATCGATGGAAGTGGTGATAAGGATTTAGCCGATCGGGATCTGGCATTCCGGCTGGCCGTTCCTCCGGCTTCCGCGCTTCGAAGAGATAACGGCGCTTAAGCGCCTCAATTCGGCGAGCATCTTCCAGGCCGTGGAATGCGATGGTTGGCCGGTCCGCAGCCTGGCAAAACAGATGCTCCACTGCACCTGCCACTTCTCTGGTTCGATGGAAATGCAGGTACCGTTCCAGTCGCGGACTGGCCACCAAGGCCGGATCGAAATGTTGCAATTCATCAAGGACCAAGTCCGGAGAACCCGAACCGTTAAAGGCGGCATCGAAGTACAGCCGCGACGGATCGCTCAGCGGCGACTGCCCTTCTGCTCTCTCGCGATGGATTTCTTCGCAGCCCAGGTCGTGTGTCAATAGGAAAGCCAACGCGGAGCGGAGATCGCGGATCGTAGGACGCCGCTCTCGACGCAGGTGGACGGCTAGCAGCAGGTGGTGCAAGCGCTGACGCACCTGGGGACCCAACTTCTCATCCCGGA
>NZ_JACIYL010000789.1 GCF_014359955.1 Thermogutta sp.
GACAGAACTGTCTTCGTCTCGTAGCGCTTTGCGCAAGGCGGGGATACTTTCGCGGTCGCCAGGACGGTATTGATCCGACCAGCCGCGGGGTCCCGGCCGATTGGTCCGACAGGCTACGCCTCGAGGAATCCGCCTCTCGCAGCGGTTCCGCTTCTGCCGGGCCTTCATCAATAGCCGGGTCCGGAATCTGTGCGACATGGGCAATCCCCGTCGAAGCAACCGCGGGACTCTTTCGGCATATCCGGTGGGAAACCGCTCCGTCGGCGATTCGTGACGAACGTAATTCGGGACAGCCGTGGCGCGGCGACAGGCGCTTCCCTCCGGTCAATCAACCAAGTCGATCCCGGACCTCGGACGACCGCCCCGTGCGTCCCCGACGGAACCTCGGCTTGCCTCCTCACCAAGCGAACGTTAAAAATGAAATAGGCTGGCAACCAGGGGAGCGAAAACCGACGGCGTGAAGAGTCGGGCTTGTTTCCCGGTTCTCGCCAGGAAATCCACTACCCGGTGGTGTAACGGTAACACAAGGGACTTTGGCTCCCTAATTCCAGGTTCGAATCCTGGCCGGGTAGCTCAGAATCGGGGCGCAACTGCCCAGGAACCATTCTCTTTTATCCCGATCCACTCAGGCTGGTAGGGACGTCCTCGCGACTCCGGAATTGTATCTTCCCTTGTCCATCTGAACGCAAACTCAGCCGTTTGGCTCTTGCACTTTTTTCCACTCAGGCCCTCAAAACCCTGCCCATTGACGCAAGCCATCTCTCTATCAGTGCGGAATCCGCCACTGTTCTCGGATAACCTGCTGGCAGGCTGCGAAACCCATGCCCCACCCCCATTTTTGTAAAGACCTGTGACATGCCACAGGCACTATGTCTCATCCGGGGTCTCATTAGGGCAATTCATGAAATTGCCCCTGCCGTTGAATGAGCATCAGAGCCAAGCAGTGGCAGCCTGGTGAGCGAAGTGGATGATCCAGTGTCCCAAACGTTGGAATGTGACCCGACTCTGGGTTCCGCGGAGAGGCTGTTCGGAACGGCATGCTTGTCGTGCCCGCTGACTATGCATTATCCAACCTTGGGAGGCGGACGTGACCGGCACGCCCCTCCGAAAGTGGACCTGACAGCCAAATCCGTCGGCGTGAATCTCGCTCCCACGCGGACTCCCCTGGGGATCTGCATCCTGCTTCGGCAGAGGAAAAGTGGGGGCAAGTCAGGTGAAAGCGACCTCGTCCGGGCTTTCCTTTTGGCAAGAATCACAGGAAGTTGGGAGGTTCCACGGCGGTCGGGCTCAAGCACTCCCTAGCTCCCACCGACGTGGCTTGCGACCAGGGAGTACTCGGCGCCTCCATCCACCCACAAGAACCCGACGGCACAAAATGCGGCGAACTAGGGCAAAAGGCAGACCAGCAGGCTCCCACAAAAACTGGCAAAACAAAGAAAAGCGAGCCAGGGCTACCGCCGCTCAGACGAGACACACAACCCCGCACCAGCCACATCATCTTTTTCAGCAACAACTTAGTGGAGGATAGGGGATTCGAACCAAATTCCGCAAGCGACGATAGAGAAAATACTTCCGACACATCAGGTCACTCTGGTGGCACACAATCCGGCACACTTGGTGACAAAACGGCGGTTGACGGCCTCCCCGGTGAGTCTGCGAACCACGGGATATGACGTGATCTTTTTCCGCCGGGAGGCCGCGGGATGGATCGCTCTCGGGAGGACCGTGAGGCTACGATTCACTTGCGCGCAGTCGCACTGGTTGCACCAGATTCCCTTATCAGTTCCGAGTGGCAACAACGCAAAAGGCTGAGCTAAGGAGTACCCCAGCGGGTCAATTAACGCTGCACTCGCCCTTGGTGACTGTTCGGCAACCGGTGGTTGCAAGCTGTGAAGAAACGCCCGATTCAGCGAGTGGTTATCTACAAGCATCTCGCAATACTCTCTCCAGGCCAGCGGGGTCCTTACACACGACGAATCGCCAACAGCCGAATTCACCGTGATGGTTCACCGCCCGGATCC
>NZ_JACIYL010000079.1 GCF_014359955.1 Thermogutta sp.
GTTACCAGGGCCGATACCAGGAAGCTCTTGAGCAGTTCCGCCGCGGTGGGAGCGAGGCTGACGCATGGTACAATCTCGCCTATGTCCAGTGGGTCCGAACGGAACTCGACGCGGCACGGCAATCACTGGAAAAGGCCCTCGCAATCAACCCCGGTCACGAGCTGGCGAGGGAAAGCCTTCTGCGACTTTCCACCGGTCAATCGTTCTTCCCCGAAAATGCGATCGCCAGTCGTTCCTGGCAACCGTATCAGGACTCACCCGAACCGATTGCCGGTCCGGACGCGCAGACACCAGGCGACGAGATCAAACAGGCAGCCTTTCAGGCGTCCTCGGGTACACTCCGACTCGGTCTGAGGGATCGTCCGAGCACTCAAACCCAGCTCGACGTCGCGCGATCATCCTGGGCCCAGCGTATTCAAGAACAATCACAGCTCTCTTCTGTGCCCGAGCGCGAGCACCCTTACTGATCAGGCGAGGAGGCAAAAAATTTCTCGAGGATTCTCCCGAGGATGGCTTCCCCCCTCGCGTTGGCGTGAACGATATCCCGTTTGAACCAGTGGATATCTTCGCCGCACGTTCGGATGTACTGCCCCCATGGTCCCGTCATGTCCAGAAATCCTGTCTTTTCTTCTTCCGCGAGTTTCTTTAATCGCGTGCGAAAGCTGCTGCCCTCCGAAGGCACGTCAAAAGTCCACTCCGGATCGACGCGAGGGTCTTTGTGGCCAAAACAGGGTGTCATAAGAAGAATCTCAGGGTCCGGTTCCAGTTCTGCTCGCACTCTCCGGATGACTTCGCGCACCGACTCGATATCGTCGTGATGACTGATGCCCCCGATCATGAGCAGATCGGGTCGATACTTGAGGACGTACTCGTGAAGCTGAGCAGGATCTTTGTAATACCAGCACCCCGTGCTGCCGCGCACGGATGTTATCTTCTCAATATGAGCACCGGGATAGTGACGCTCGACGAGCTTTTCCCACGCAGAACGGCTTGTATCGTTGACGATGCTGTCGCCAAGCATGACCACCCGGAGGGTCCCACCGCGCCGAAGAATCTCCATTGTCCGGTCCAGGTATCGCCAACGGTCGGCCGGGGGCGTCCATTGCAATGGCGACATCTCGCTGTAAATGAAATCGATGCGTTCCAGCACTGGATCCTTGGGTTTTTCCGCTTCCTCTGCGGCCGTGAGCATACCCCAATAGCCGATCAAAGCCAAAAACAACGATGTTTTTCGGACCATCGCTACACCTCCAGTATCTCGAGAACAAATGAGCCGCCAAAGTCCGTTGACCACGCCATCGCTGAAGACATCGGCGCGCTATGCTTCGCCAAGATTAGCCAGTCTGCCGATTGGACGCCAGTAGGCCGACATGAAACGGCGGATCAGCTCAAAGGCTCCCCGGTCGCCGCGTACCGGTTCAGACTTCCTTGCCCGCAGGCTTTCTTCGAACTCTGTCTCGTTTCGGGAGAAGAGCCACGAACACAGCAGCCCACGGTAACGCGCAAAAAAAATGCCAAACCCAAAATCCAGAGCTCATGCCGCGGGATGACTCCGAATGCCGGAGCGCTACGCGGCCGCAGACGAGTCGAAACAGTTTAGACGCTCAGATATTACTGTCCGCTGAAGTTCCGCCGATGGTGCGAGTGCCGGAGGTGGGAGTTGAACCCACACGGCCCGAAGGCCACTGGATTTTGAGTCCAGCGCGTCTGCCATTCCGCCACTCCGGCCAATTGTTCCCCCGCGCAACCCGTGCGCTGCCGCGCCGGTGTTCGTTACCACACCCGGCGGCGATGGTGACAACCTTTCCGGTCAAGGTACGGGCAGAGTTGCCCCCCGCGCGGTCAACAGCCAGGTGTGCCATTTTTTGCGTTTCTTAAGTATGCTCCCAACTCGGCGAGATGGCAAGTCCCGGTCCAGCCTGAACGCAAAGGCTGCCACACAAGTTTTTGCGTGTCAATAACTTACGCGCCACGTTGCGAAATGAGGCGTGATTGCCAGTAGCCTTGCGATATGGTACACTGAAGGTTTCGAATACCTCTGAAGCGGAGCCCGAAGGCCTCGCCGGCCAGCTTCCAGCAGAAGATTTCCTTCCTGCGATGGAGGATGGCGGTGCGGCGAGATCGAGGGGCCTTCCGCGCAATAACAGCCAGGAGAGGCTCATTTTCGTAGAGAGCTCCCACCTCACGGTTACGGATACGTGTGATTATGTCTGACGCAACGGATCTTCCTGAAGCGGAAAATACTGGCCAAACGAGCGGAGACATTGCAGCCGGTGGCAACGGCGACGGCAGCCGCTTGATTCCTCTTCCCATCGAGGATGAGCTCAAGTCCAGTTACCTCACCTATGCGATGAGCGTCATCGTCAGTCGG
The DNA here is from genome assembly GCF_014359955.1 of Thermogutta sp. GTDB lineage: Bacteria > Planctomycetota > Planctomycetia > Pirellulales > Thermoguttaceae > Thermogutta. The sequence continues at coordinate 2,372 of NZ_JACIYL010000079.1, forward strand.
GCGTTGCCCGACGTCCGCGACGGTCTCAAACCCTCGCAGCGTCGTATCCTGGTGGCGATGAACGACCTGAACCTGACGCCTGGTGCGGCACGGGTCAAATGTGCGAAGATCTGCGGTGACACGAGCGGAAACTACCACCCTCACGGCGAGAGTGTCATCTACCCGACGCTTGTCCGCATGGCGCAGGAATGGAACATGCGCTACGTGCTCATCGACAAGCAGGGAAATTTCGGGTCGATTGCCGGTCTGCCTCCGGCGGCCATGCGTTACACAGAGGCCCGACTGTCGCCGTATGCCGCGATGATGCTGGAAGATCTGGAGCTGGACACGGTCGACTTTGTTCCCACATACGACGAGCGGCGTCTCGAACCCACCGTTCTTCCGTCCAAATTCCCCAATCTGCTCGTGAACGGGGCCACCGGGATCGCGGTGGGGATGTCCACCGAGATTCCCCCCCACAATCTCACCGAGATCTGCGATGCTCTCATCGCACTCATTGATGATCCCGACATTACCATCGATGAACTGATGGACATCGTTCCCGGACCAGATTTCCCAACCGGGGGCATCATCTGCGGTCGCCGGGGAATCCGTCAGGGTTATTTGACAGGTCACGGGACAATCGTTATCCGTGCACGGGCTGTTATCGAAGAATATCGCGACAATCGTTATCGCATTATTATTAAAGAAATTCCTTTCCAGCAGCAGCGCGATAAAATCGAGGAGCGCATTGCGGAACTCGTCACCGAGGGCAAGATATCCGGAATTGCGAATATCCGCAACGAAAGCGACCTGAAAGAGCCCGTTCGCATCGTTCTGGAATTGAAGCGCGATGCCGACCCGGAAATCGTGCTCAATCAACTCTATGAATATTCCCCTCTACAGCAGACATATTCCATCAATCTTCTGGCACTTGTTGACGGCAAACCCCGTCTGCTCAATTTCAAGGAGCTTCTCCAGGAGTTTGTGCGTCACCGCGTGACGGTCATCCGTCGCAAGACACAGCACCTGCTCTCCAAGGCCCGCCAGCGGAAACACACTGTCGAGGGGCTTCTCCTCGCTCTCGCTAACATCGACGAAGTGATTCGTGTGATCCGGACGTCAGAAACCCAGGCCCAGGCGAAGGAACGGCTCATGGCGATCGCCTGTCCTGCGGCCATGCTTGCGCGGGCACTGGGCGAAGAAGGCTTTGCCCAATTCCAGAAAGAACGTGGAGTCGCCGAGGAGTATTTCCTCACTCCGGTTCAGGCAGACGCCATCCTGCGGATGACACTGGGGCATCTCGTTAACCTCGAACAGGAAAAACTGGCGTCAGAGCACCGCAGTTTATTGGAGAATATTAAAGAATATAATCGAATCCTGTCTGACGAGAAAAATATCCTTGAGATTATCAAGCAGGAGTTGACCGAAATAAAGAACAAGTACGGGGATCCGCGCCGCACGGAAATTTCCGATCAAGAGGTGGGCGCTTTCAATATCGAAGAACTGATCCCCGACGAGATGATGGTCGTGTCGATCAGTTCCGCGGGATATATCAAGCGGACCCCCGTATCGGCCTATCGCGCGCAGCGAAGGGGCGGCAAGGGTTTGAAAGGTGCTCGGGTGGATGATGAAGATCCCATCGAGCATGTTTTTCTCGCGGGAACTCACGACTATCTTCTGTTTTTCACAAATCTTGGTCGCGTGCACTGGCGAAAAGTTTACGAACTTCCGGAACTCCCTCGTGACGCCAAGGGACGCGCTATCGTGAACCTCCTCAACCTTCAACCGGAAGAAAAGGTTGCCGCCTGCCGGCCTGTTCGCGATTTTTCGCTACCTGATCATTACCTCCTCTTTGCAACAGCCCGGGGACTCGTGAAAAAGACCGCGCTCTCAGCCTACGGCCGGCCCGTCCGTGGCGGAATTATCGCCCTCAAACTGCGTGAAGGCGACGAGCTTGTCGGAGCTGTGGTCACCAAAAAAGGGGACGAAGTGCTTTTGGCCACCGAAAAAGGCATGGCCATCCGGTTTCGCGAATCGGATGTACGTCCGATGGGCCGCGCCGCTGCCGGAGTCAAGGGCATTTCGCTGATGGATGATGACCGAGTCGTCGGTTTGGTTGTCGCGGAGCCGGACGCTTGCCTGCTCACGGTGTGTGCCCACGGCTATGGCAAACGCACTCCCATTGGAGCCAGCACTGCGGGCCCAGTCACGGACGAGGACCTTGAAAAGCCTGAACAAGAAACGGAAACGAGCGCCGCCGACGAGGAGCTACCGGAGGAAGAAACCCCGGTCGAGGAGCCGGAAGGAGCGGAAAGTGAGGGAGGTGACGAAGGAGAGGTCGGCTCTCAGTTCTATTACCGGACGCAGCGCCGCGGCGGGAAAGGAATCCGCGACATCAAGACCGATGCCCGAAACGGCCCCGTCGTGGGAGTGGCCGTCGTGCACGACGACGATGAGATTCTCATGATGACGGCTAAGGGTAAAACACAGCGATTGCGGGTCAGTGAGATCCGGCTTGTCGGCCGAAACACAAAGGGTGTCCGCTTGATGACGCTGGACGAAGGGGACACCGTTGTGGCGGTCAAGCGGATCCCCGCGGAACCGGGCAACTCCACCGACAACCGCGAATGAGCTTTCACGCGCAGGATTGAACAACGCTCGCAAGAATGAGACCGGCTAACACGGTCGGCTGTGGTCTTAATCAGGCTTACCGGGGAGTTAGTTCTTGGTCACAGAAGAAATAAGACGCGGATTGCGCTTCGATTAAAGGCCGCCACCCCAAGGCAATTGGCAGTTTTCTTTTCTCAAGGGGTGTTCGCCTGATGGTTGTCCACCATTCCGGCCGGACGTACACTCATGGTTATCTGTCGGAAACCACAACGTGGCGGGTAAACGCGGGAACAAAGGATGGCCGAACGAGCTCTAATCACAGGAGTGACGGGGTTTGTCGGGCGGCACTTATGTCAGCACCTGATGAACCAGGGAGATGAAGTAGCGGGCATTGCGAACACATGGCAAGAATCTTTAGTATCTTGGGGCGAGCTTCCTGAATCGCGAAACGTGCTTTTCTGGGACCTTGCAAAACCCGGAGGCCCTCCACGCGATGTTGTTGACTTTCTCGGCACTTTTCGCCCGACCGTGATTTACCATCTTGCGGCCATCTCCGTGCCGGAAATGTGCGGGGACACGCAGCCCACCGACCTCGCCTGGGCGGTCAATGTGGAAGGAACACGGCGGCTTGTGGAGCTCGCGCTTTCTCTTTCGGAACCACCGCGATTTATTTTTGCCAGCACGAGTCACGTTTATCGCGTGCCGCAGGACGGAATCACGTTCGTTGACGAGACCTATCCGGTGCAACCCCGTAACCCCTACGGACAAACAAAACTTGCAGCCGAAGAAATCCTCCTGGAAGCTCATCAGAGAAAGAGACTTCCTGTTATCATCGTTCGCGCGTTTCCCCATACGGGGCCGGGGCAGTCAGAAAAGATGATGTTACCCGCCTGGGCGGCCCAGTTCGCTCGGGGAGACTCGCCCGTTAAAATTCACACATCACAGGCCGTGATCGATCTTTGCGACGTCCGCGACGTGGTTCGCGCGTACCGTCTTTTGGCTGAGAAGGGCCAGCCGGGCAACATTTATCTGGTGGGCTCCGGAGTTCCCCGCACCAGCGGCGAGGTCTTTCGACTTCTTCATAGGCTGGCCGATCCCGCTCGGCCGGTGATTGAAATACGGCCCGGTCTGAAGTATGATCCGATCGCACGCATCGACAAGCTCGCGCGAACAATCGGGTGGAAGCCGGAAATGCCCCTCGAAACAACCGTGCGCGACACATACCACTGGTGGCTTGACCGCGTCAAAAAAGGTTCTATTGGGCAGCCTTGATATTTTGATATTCGCCAAATTCCCGACCACGAGGAACTCTTATGAAAATTGCAAAAAATTCGCCAAACGTTCTCGCGCTCTTGCCGCCGTTTTATCGCGAATTAGTAATCTTACTGCTGATACTACAGACCACGGTAGTTGGCGTCGCCTGGGCTTCCAACGAAGTGGTTGAAATTCATGTTTCACCGCACGGGCGAGATTCATCACCGGGGACCGCTGAGCAACCTGTAGCGTCGCTGGAGCGGGCGATCGAACTCGTACGCAACGTCCGTAACAAGAAGGGACCAAACATTGATATTAACGTTGTGCTCGACGACGGTGTGTATCGCCTGGAGCACCCGCTTATCATCACTCCTACGGAAAATCCGGGACCTGGTCATCTCCGCTTTATCGCGGCGAATGTCGGCAAGGCGGTGGTGAGCGGAGGTCGTCTTCTCACCGGCTGGAAACAAGTGGCCCAACACTGGGAAGTGGCCATTCCTTCCGTCAACAACCAACCTCTTTTGACGAGGGAACTCTTTATCAATGGGCGCAGGGCTGTTCGGGCGCGCACCCCCAACAGCGGCTTTTTCCGAATCGATCGCCCGGGTCCCGACAAGAGGACGAGTCTCTTCATCCGACCTGAAGACGCGTGGGCGTTTGAAGGCAATATCGCGGGTTGTGAATTCGTCTATCTTCACGACTGGTCCACGTCCCGCGTGAAGATTTTGTCGTTTGATCCTCAAACTTTACAGGTTGTTTTCAGCCAGAGGGTCGGTTGTTCTGCACCTCATTATGAGATCGGCCACTGGCCGCACGCCCGATATTTCCTGGAAAACGGTGAACGGATGCTCGATCAGCCAGGTGAATGGCGGCTCGACACAGAAAAGGCGTCATCATGTATCTGCCCCAGCCTGGTGAGAGCCTGCAGAGGATCGAGGCGGTCGTGCCTGTTTTGGAAGCACTCGCGCAGATCAGGGGTGACAGCTCGAGCGGCGTACCGGTACGCCATGTTCACTGGCAGGGAATTGTCTTCGAGCATTGCCGGTTCGATCTGCCGGCTGCGGGTTATGCGGCCGGGCAGGCCACCATTTATGAGCCTCGGCGAGGTCCACAATCGACAGGGCGAGAAATGATGCCGGCGGCTGTCACGCTGGACCTGGCCGACGGCTGCGCATTCGTCGATTGCTCGTTTCGCCATTTAGGCGGTTCCGGTCTGTGGTTCCGCCGCGAGTGCCGCAACGGGGTTGTTCGGCGGTGTTTCTTCCACGATATATCGGGAAACGGTATCAATATTGGGGAAACACTAACCCGGCCGCTCAAGGATGTATCGCCCGAATGGACTTCACCATTTAACAACGGGTGCACATACGGCATTCACGTTGAAGATTCCGTTATTCGTGAATGTGGCGTGCAATTCTTTGAGGCCGTCGGCATCTGGATCGGGATTTCTCCCGGGAATGTTATCGAACACAATGAAGTGGCCCAGTTGCCCTACACAGGAATATCCGTGGGCTGGAGCTGGAATGATCAACCAACGGGTTGCCGCGATAATATTATTCGCGCGAATCATATTCATCACTGCATGCTCATTCTTCATGATGGCGGGGGTATTTATACGCTAGGCCGGCAACCTGGAACTCGGATTGTCAATAATTTGATCCATGATATTCCGCCCAATGAAGATGGTGCGGAGAGTAACGGTATTTTTATGGATGAGGGAAGCAGTGACATTCTTGTCGAAGGACAAACGATTTACAATATTGGGCGAAGTCCGATCCGCTTTCATAAGGCGCTGGAAATCACCCTGCGTCGGAACACACTCGTCTGCCAACCTGGGGTACCACCGTATCGTTATAACCGCACAGACCCGAAAACACTGCGATTCGAAGGTGATCGCGTGATAGAAGCCGGGCAGTGGGAGCCGCCCGCCGAAGTCGAAAGCGCGGTTGGCCCTCGAAAAATGGGGAACTCCGGCTCCCCTTCCCGCTAGTCGAGGGCGACGATCGGTTGGAAAGAATGTCACGGCGTCGGTGAGTCCGGCACGATTGAAAAGGAGGAGGCGATGCGCTACGCACGTTTCAGTTGCATGCTCGGTTTGGTTCTGGCCCTGTGCGGCCCGCATGCTCTAACTCAGGCAGAGGAAACCGGTCAACCCGGGGGGTACAACGTCCTGTTTATAATCTCCGACGATCTCAATACGAACCTGGCGACATATGGTCATCCGTTGGTCAAATCACCCAATGTGGATCGGGTGGCTCGCTGGGGCCTGCGGTTCGACCGTGCCTACTGCCAGTTTCCGCTCTGCAATCCCAGCCGGGCATCGTTCTTAACAGGTCTGCGACCTGATCACACACGTGTTTATGACAACAGCGTCCATTTTCGCGAGAATATTCCGGAATGCGTGACCCTGCCCGAGTTCTTCCGCAAAAAGGGTTACTTCACCGGCCGGGTGGGGAAGATTTTCCATTACGGGGTTCCCGCACAAATCGGCACAAGCGGCCTTGACGATCCGCAATCGTGGGATCTCGTAGTGAATCCTCGCGGTCGGGATAAAGATGAGGAGGCTAAGATATTCAGTCTCGTTCCGGGGCAATTTGGCGGCACGCTGAGCTGGCTTGCTGCTGATGGCACGGATGAGGAGCAAACAGACGGCATCGGTGCCACGGAGGCTATCAAACTGCTCGAAAAGCATCAGCATGAGCGGTTCTTTTTAGCCGTTGGTTTTTATCGGCCCCATACTCCCTATGTCGCTCCACGGGAATATTTCAGTCTTTATCCTCTCGAGCGGATTGTCGTACCCAGTATTCCGCCAGGTTACTTCGATACTATTCCCAAACTTGCCGTTACCTTGAAAAAAGAAGAAGCGGCAATGGATGAGAATCTGAAGAAGCAGGCCGTCCAAGCCTATTACGCGGCGATCACTTTCATGGACGCTCAGCTCGGTCGCGTTTTAGATGCTGTAGAACGGCTCCATTTGCGGGATAACACGATCATTGTCATGACGAGTGATCACGGATACCACATGCACGAACATGGGCTGTGGCAGAAGCGCACCCTGTTCGAAGAATCCACGCGTGTGCCCTTGCTGATTGTGGTGCCCGGCATGAAACACGCTGGCAAGTCCACCCGGGCGATCGTCGAGATGGTTGACCTTTATCCAACCTTGGCGGAACTCTGCGGCTTCGAACCCCCGGCCAACCTGGATGGCACGAGCCTGGTTCCCATTCTCAATAATCCTGATCTTCCTGGAAAGGAGGCCGCGATCACAGAGGTGACGCGCTCGGTGAAGAGGCAAACAGTTTTTGGATATACCGTCCGCACTGACCGCTGGCGCTATACGGAGTGGGATGACGGAAACCAGGGAAAGGAGCTCTACGACCACAAAAACGATCCGCAAGAGATGCATAATCTTGCCAACGACCCACAGTATGCAGAAGTCATGGCCAAACTGAGCAAGCTTCTGCCCAAACGCCATCAATAGCCATACTCGCGGGATGATGTTATACACAATAAAAAAGACTAAATTGCGTTATTAAGAATCCTGAGATTAGTCACCCTGAAGACTTTGAGCGGTTTCTTGTGCATGTGCAGCAGAGGAGGAAGTCATGAAGAAGCTTACCGTTGGATTGATCGTTGCGGCCATCCTGTTGGGCGGCCTGATGGC
>NZ_JACIYL010000790.1 GCF_014359955.1 Thermogutta sp.
GCACTCGCTACAGTGGTTGGGGTTCTCATTGAAGTACCCGTTATGCTTTCCGTATGCAGCTTCTGCAATCGGACACGCCATTGGTTTGCCGGCTACCGGTGATTCGGTTACGCCGGAACACGTATCTGTGACGGGGGGTTCCCTATGCCGACACTGACGATCACCTGGCAGCGTGTTGTGGACGATCAAGGGAATACCTGTAGCCGCTGCGGTGCTACAGAACAGGCTGTTGACGAGGCGGTCCGCCTACTGAATCAAACTCTAAAAACGTTGGGAATATGCGTGGTTGCGGAGAAAAAGACGCTCACTCCCGCCGAGTTTAGCCGTGATCCTCTCCAGTCCAATCGTGTGTTCATTCAGGGGAGACCCCTTGAAGATTGGCTTGGGGCCACTGTGGGAAAAAGCCCGTGTTGCTCCGTGTGCGGCGACGCCGAGTGCCGAACGCTCACCGTCGAAGGGACTACCTACGAGTCGATCCCTAGCGAACTGATTATCAAAGCGGGCCTGCTGGCTGCGGCCGAAATAGTCGCGCCCCAGAAGACGCAGTCGTGCTGCTGTAGAGCCGAGCCCCCTGGTAGTTCCCACTGCTGCGGCTAAGGAGAACCAGCACCACTTATTCCACCACAGCGGTCGCAACGTCTCGAGAATTCGACAAGCAGTCCGAATGTGCTCTCGCCGGAACGAACACGCCACGCCGGGGCATGTCACCGGACGACTTACCCCTTCGTGACTGCGGCTTAATCGCTTCGCCACCCTACGGAGTTCAGTCTGTCAAAATCCACAAATTGAAAAATACACGCATACTGGCAAGGATCAGCAATCTAGTGAACCCACAAAAAAGATCAGCTTGTCGCCTGCGCCTCAAAGTATCGGGTTATCCGTGGCGAAAAACGCACCTTCCGTGGTGCCAAAACATTGGGTAAAGAGAGAGAAACTTGCAAATTTATCCACCGGGATGAGTCGAAGTTTTCTTTAACCCCTCATGTCGAGGACGCGACAATGTCGATTAGAGTGTGAGACCCTTTGCTGCGTCAATCACCAGACTTGAAAGTCAATTTGATGCTGCAATGAAAGAGGGGTTGCTCGAGCTGATCCAGTCAGAGAACCGGTGCACGGAATGAAACGTCTCCTCATCATCGCCGAATCTTTTCCGCCACGGCGGACAAGCGGCAGTTTTCGCATTGAGGGTTTCTTCAAGTACCTGCCCGAGTTTGGAATTCAACCGGCCGTCTTCACAGCGAGTTCACCCACACCCGAGCCATACCCCGGGTGTGACTTCCATCCAGCCTCCCACAGGGTGTTTAGCGTCCCGTGGTATTCTCCCGGAAAACGCTGGAACTCATTTTCTGCGAAAGCGATCTTACGAGCATTCCCGGTGGGGTGGTGGCTTGTCCGGCACATCGAGCGGCGAGAGATTCTCCGTCGCCTGACGCCTTCCCTTCTTGCTGCGGCATCGGAATTTCGGCCCGATGCAGTGCTGGCATCAGGACCTCCCCCGGTTGCTTACCTGCTGGGTGAGTTGCTCCATGACGCTTTGAACATCCCACTTATTCTGGATTTTCGCGATCCCTGGAGCGCCTTTCACAACACGTATTATCGGCACTGGGTCGACTATCTTTTGGAACGCCGCTGTGAAGCGAGACTTCTTCGCAAAGCGGCGCTCATTCTGGCAAACACGCCAACCTCCGCCAAAATGTTCCGAACCCTCCTCAACGTTTCCAGCGACAAGCTGGCCGTTTTGACCAACGGCTACGATGAAGCGGCCTTTGTGTCCGCCGAAACGATTCCCCCGATTTTTCCACCCGACCAGTTTACGATCCTCTATTCCGGGGTTTTCACCAGACCAGACCGCCACCCGGGAATTCAACCTTTCTTTCAATTCTTGGGATTCCAGTATCAGCCTCTGCGGACATGCAACAATCTCCGCTGGCCCGGGTATTTTCTGGATGCCCTCAAGCAGGTTCTCAACGATCATCCAGACTGGGCCAAGACATTGCGCGTGGTTTTCGTC
>NZ_JACIYL010000791.1 GCF_014359955.1 Thermogutta sp.
AAAGCCGGTAGAGACGCTCTCCCACACGATACTCGATGCAGACTTCCGGCCGATAGAGCGTTTGCCCTTCCCGCACCGTTGTCCCCAAACGCGTTTCCAGAATTTTGCAGGGAACGGGCAGAAAGTCCTTGCCGGATCGCCACTCGGGCAAAAGCAGAAAACGCAATGCAAGCCAAAAGCCAAGACATCCCAGGAGGAACAGGCTGGCGAAAAAAGCTGCCTCCCAGAGTCCGGCAATTCGTTCTGAACCCGTTCGGCGATTGCCGCGTTTTTTCTCAAACAGGCGGAACCAGCGAGCCAACTGACACCTTCCCGGTCAACGTCAGGATGCTGACCCCGCGGCAGGCCGTGCGCGATCGCACAAAAACAGCCACCCGAGGCCGTTTGCGCAAAGCCTTCGGAAATTCGGTCGGCGAAATCACGGAAGGGGCGGAGTCAGCCCATCACACCTTCTTTATTTTGCTCAAAAACCGGGACGGTTGTCGAGTCATCCATGACCACCCGGAACTGGATAACGCAGGAGTCGGAAAGTTCGGGAACGAAAGGAGTCGGGCGATCAGAAATTCCCAGAGCCTGGAGGCGGCTCCTCCGATAGAAGCCCAACCGTTCGAGCGCCTGATACACCTCTTCCAAGGTTTTTTCGCCGAAATTGGCGATTTTGAGAAGATCCTCCGGCTTCGTGTCCAACAACTGTGCCACCGTGAAAATGCCTCGATCCTCGAGGCAGTTCGTCGTACGGACGGAAAGCCCAATTTCCGCCGTGCTCATCTCCAACCGTTTCTGCAATTCGGCCTCGTAAACGGCGGCAGGGCTGATGCGAACGCGGGAACCCATCGCATTCCCTCCTTGGAAAGGTTGTCTGTGGCAATCCGTTGCCCGGCACAACAAAAACCACCATTCATACATGAGCACCGCGAGCCTTCTGGAGAACCGTCCGGCTACTCACTTCCACGACACCGAGAAGTGATTGCAACGAGATTGCCACGGGGTCACTCAGTCGGTCTCCAGCCGGCTGTGGTGCAGACGGCTCAAACTGTTGATACTATATCAAGTTTTCCGAATTTGTGGAAGATACCGGTTGCGCGGACACGCATACAGCCGCCCATCTTGCGGAGGGGTTAGCCTGCCCTTCGCGATGGCGTAACCTTTCCTCGCTCACGATACAGCACGTTTCCTTGACCTGAGGTTCAGCAGTCAGCCAAGACTATTCGTGAGGGACGCTGATGGAGGTGACAGGTTGGCTTATTCCAGGTGCGACGATACTGGGACTGGTGCTCCTTCTTTCTGCGGTGATCCTGGTGAGACGCTGGCTGCGGCGGAGACGCAAACCACAATGGATGGAGCCCGACCTGCGGATCGAGGTCGGGCGACTGGAGCTCCGGCCAGTCCCTGAACTTCCGAAGCTACTTTTCCACGGCGAGCCCGTTCGCCTGGATATTGTGGTTTTCGCGCCGGCCGGTCGAACGGGGACTTTGCCGCATCCGCAAGAGTGGCCCATGCTCGCCGAAGCCATTGCCCCGGGGTTGATGCGGGTCGTCCAGACGCACGAGCCACAATTCATCCGCTGGCCTCCGCAGTTGAGTGTCAACGGCTTTATCCGTCAGTTTTTTCGCAACGTGGTCCTACCGGGTGATCGGGGGCGTGGGACTCCATTTTGCGGCGCGGTGGGACCTGCGCGTGGCCCTGAGGGGCAGCTTTTCCTGGTGGGAATGATCATGCACGCCGACCATCCTCTCTTCCTTGCGGTCGAGGAAGTCGAATCCGAAACGATGTGGCGGAGGCTCATTGAGGTCCGCACAATCTGACACATCCCGACTTTTCCTCGGCCGACGGGGATTTGGACACCGACACGTGCCCCGTGCGAGTGGGATTCAACACGCAGGTATGTGACGGTAGGGAGAGTTCACGAATTGCCCCTAAAATAGATTGCGCCAATGCCCACGCAGTGGTCTTTACAAAACTGGGGATTGATCGGCCGCGCAAGGTCTTGATGGAGCGCGGTAAGCTGAA
>NZ_JACIYL010000792.1 GCF_014359955.1 Thermogutta sp.
GGGTATCGTTTCTGACGTCGCATCTTGTGTGCTGACGCCGGTGATCTTCTTCGGATATCCCTTATCTACGTGGACGAGATGGCTGGAGGGAGAAACGGCTCCCACCGCCGAGCGTGACACCGGCGGTCGCGTTTGGAGAATGGAGCCTGCGCGATAGTGTGAAGAGGCGATGGGACGCCCGTGCTCGTCGAGGACGGGGCCGGCCTCATCGTAGGGGCTGCAGCACATCCGGCAGCCCAGCACGGTCACAAGCCCCGCTGCAAAAAACCAGGCAGTAATCACACGAACGTATTGCATGGGTGTTTCGACCTTTTACCTCGGCGGGGTCATATCCCGGAAGGACTTCCTCCCCGTAATTCATTCGGTCGAACAACCCGCAAAATCCATAAAATCTGCCTGGCTTCCACCGGTAGAGTCGGCCTTTTTGGCGATTGGCGAGTTTTGGGGAAATACACAACGAGGCCTGTCCGCGGCGATTGCCGACAGCACCGCCACGGGGCGACGGCCACATCCACGGAGGCTCGGCAGGCCCCGGGCAAAAGCTCAGTCCTTGGCTCCAAAATCGGATAAAAAGGCTTCCTGGATGAGGAGGTTCTCCTCGTGTTCGTGCTGGGCGATGGCTTTCTCGAATTCCAGGAAGGCCTCTTTGGCCGTTGCCCACCAAACTTGAGGATCGACTCCGTCGGCGCATGTTTTGCCACAATAAGACTGGAGGAGATCGAGGATCGCCTGGTGCTGGCTTTCCAGGGCCTTGGCCCGTTCCACGAGATGAGGGGCCACCAGGACGGCCTCGGAGAAATAGCCACCTTCTTCCTCGTACCGGAAGTGGTCCGCCAGCAGTCGACAGAGGAATTTGGTCTTTTCGGCGATGGCGCAGCAATCTGTGGTGCGATTGAGGATCGCCTCCTTGATCTCGCCGATGATCTGCTCGATCTGGCGATGTTGTTCGAGCAGGGCCTGGACGCTGGCAGTCGTGGGGCGTGAGACGTTCATGATAGTCCCTCCCAAGAAGTTCAGGTTTTCCCGGAATTGTCAAGCCACCATCGTGCTTGATGGCACCGGCCCATCCTTCAGGCCGTGCCCTGTCCCATCCGTTCCCGTTCCACCGTTAATTGTGACAGTCGGAATCTCTGTCGTCAAACGTTATCCTGGCGTTCCCGTGATGATGCAGTTCCCGATCTGGGAGCGAATTGGCCCCTGTCGTTTTGGCGGTCGGTGTGCGAATTGTCACGTGTCGTCAATGTTTTTCGCCGATAAGAAGTGGATGAACTCCCCTTGGGGATCTCCCCGGTTACGGGCCGGATATATCGGATATACTGGAATTTTCCCCAGGACCTGTGGTAGTTTAGGTAAAATATTCGTTCTGGTGTGAGCGGTGGCCTGGTTCGCGCCGCGCTCAGCGTTTTTATTACAGGCGAATTGCGAAAAAAGTTCGTGGCTATCCCACCGGGAGGGAACAAAACCCTGCTTTGTGTGTCAATGACGCATGCTTTCAACGGATATCGTCATTAGTGGAATTGGGATCGTCAGCCCGATTGGAATCGGCGTGGAGGCCTTCACGGATTCTCTGCTGGCCGGTCGGTCGGGCGTAGAGCGGATTCAGTTATTTGATCCGTCGGGGCTTCCAGTCCGGTCAGCCGCAGAGATCAAAGATTTCGATCCGCGGAAATTCGTTCCCAATCGAAAAGCGCTCAAGGTGATGGCCCGGGATGCCCAGCTCGGGGTGGCCGCCGCGATGCTGGCCTGGAAGGACGGAGGGCTGGAGACGGCTGGGTTGGATCCCGATCGGGTCGGCATAGTGTTGGGGGCGGATCGAATTTGCGGCGCCCTGGAGGACAGTGAGCCCACCTATCGCGCCTGTATGGTGGATGGCCGATTCGACTTTGATCGTTGGGCGCCCCAGGGGATGCCGGCAACCTTTCCCCTGGTCTTTCTCAAGGTTTTGCCCAACATGATCGCTTCTCATATTTCGATCGTTCTCGATGCCAGAGGCCCC
>NZ_JACIYL010000793.1 GCF_014359955.1 Thermogutta sp.
CCTTTTTGTCTTCCGGGGGTTTGGCATTGTTGCAGGGGCCCACGCAGCGTATGACCTGCTGGTGGGCCTGGTGTGACATCGCTGTCGGGCGTTTATCTATGCGCACGAGGAGATAATCCCCGGGCCGCCGCGACCAGAGCGACCTTCCACCACCCGGGGACGCACGCTGCACCGGACCGTGGCTCCGGGGGCATTACTTTTCTTTCGGGACGATGGGCACGTCAATGACGCGAAGCTTGATTTCGTCCGAATTGGCCCGAAGTTCCGGGGCATACATCGCGTATCCGCGGGTGGGAAGGGCGGAAAACTTGCCCGGGATTTCCGCCCGCATACGGTAGCTGAGGCTGTATCGGCCGCGCTCCAATGCTCGGCAGAAGAACACCACGCGGTTATCCCGGAATTCCACGTAGGCCCCCGGCGCATCGCGTGTGTAGCCGGAACGGAGTTCCACCGGTTCGAACCCGGCCGGTTTCATGTCCTCGAACACGAGGTATTCGTAATCGTTCTTGGTTTCAAGGATGAGCTCAATCTCAACGAGTTCGCCGCTCTTCAGTTCAGCGAGATTTTCCAGTGGCTCACGTTCGTACTTCGCCACCCGCTGGTCGATGACCTGCCCCCGCGATCCGGAAACCTGGGCTGTCTTCGTCACCGGTTTGAGGCGGTAATAACGCCGCGTAACCTTGATTTCCAGTCCCGCCGCGGGGATGAAATCCTCCAGGGTGAAGTAACTCACGTAGGCATTGGCGTAGAGCGGCCCCTGGCCTTTGCGGCGGAGTTCTACGGTGTGTTCCCCTTCTTTCAGATCACCGCCGGTGAGGATGAATGTGTTGTCAAAATCGAAGAGAGTTTCCGGAGTGATTTCCACCGCTTTGCGGAGTTCTCCGTCGAACCACACCTCGACCGTCATGTTGGGCTTCATTTCTCCACTGGCCCGCAGGAAATCGGCGAAGGCCTCGATCACCAGGGCTGTATCCCGGGTGGAATTCCAGTAGGTGGCATGCTTGCGATTATTGAGGAGATACTTCACCAGCCGGGGAGCCAGTTCACCTTTGGGATCGGTTCGAGCCAGCAGCTTGAGATAGTAGGCCATGGCCTCGATGTCACTGCCGTACCAGTACCACCAACTCCAGCGGCTGAGGTTCAGCCAGGCTGTCTGGTTTTCATCATCTTTTTCCACGTACTGGCTGATGTTACGGAGAACCATGTCGAGCTTTTCTCTGTCTCTCTCCTTGTCCAGGGCCAACCCGAACATGGCCAGGGCATAGACGGAGAGGTCGAGCCGATCACGATAGAGATAATTCTTCATCTCCGGATTGGGTGCACCGGCATCCACAAGAACCATATACACAAAGGCGTCGAGATTATCGGCTTTGGCTTTCCAGGGGACTGCCTTGCGTTTTTGATCCGCATTGCGGAGCCATTGAAGTTGCTCTGCCTGGTACCGCTTCAGCCATTCGACGCCCCGCTCGATCACGCCCGGGACAATCGCCACGTCATTCTGCTGAGCAATCTGCAGACCGTGGACGACGAGGGCCGTCAGATGGGGAGAAGATTTTTCACCCCATCCAGAGAACCAACCCCAGCCACCGTCGGAAAGCTGCATTTCCGTGAGGCGCTGGACGCCCTGTTTCACGATGCGGTCGAGCTGGGCCTTGTCAAAGACTGGGTTGCTTTCGAACCGTTTCCACTGTTCCGCCCTTTGCTTGGGATCGCCCAATTCCTGGGCATTCAAATTCACGCGTTTTTGACGGATTTTCTCGAGATCGACGCCCAGATCGATAAGCACCTTTTGGGTAATCACGGCCGGGAGAAACCGGTTGAGCGTTTGTTCCGTGCAACCGTAGGGATAGTCCACAAGGTAGGGCAGCGCATCGATCATGGCACCGGCGAGGGTGGGGGAGAAGCGAACTTCGAGGCGGGTGCTTTCCGGACGCCGCTCCGCGGGGACGGTGATCTTGAACTGGACGCGATCCTGGTCCGGTCGAATCCAACCTG
>NZ_JACIYL010000794.1 GCF_014359955.1 Thermogutta sp.
GATTCATGAATCGCCCCTACCACATGTTCAGTTGATTATTTAACCCTCGATCATCAATCCCGCTTGGCCGGGCACCACAAGCTGGTCCCCCGGAGGGGAGGCTCTTTCATTGGTGCCAGCCGGAACAACGCAGCATTTTGGATAGTCGGCAAGAGATCGGAAATCGTTCGATGGTGGCTGCGGGGCAGGACTTTACCGTCGGTGGGTTCTGGTCAATGGGCAGCCCCTCAGTTCCCGAACAGTTCCGTGTAATAGGTGCCCGCGACTCCGACGCCGACCCGCTTGTGGTTGCCCAGCATGTTCTTGTGATGGCCGGGACTGTGGAACCAGCCCATATTGGCGGCATTTCCATCGCTGTAGCCTGCGGCGATATTTTCTGCGGAGGCGGAGGTGCCGAAGCGGCGGGCCCGGTCCCAGGGCGTCGTTTTGCCCGGCACGGGTGATGTGTGGTCGAAAAAGCCCAGGGTTTTCATGTCGTTGGAGTGATCGCGGGCGGCCGCGCACAGACGGAGGTCAATAACCAAAGGGTTGAGGCCCAGTAAAACGCGAATCATATTGAGAGCCAGAATACAACGCGCTTCTTCTCGCTGGAGCTGTTTGGCCAAAATCGCGTTTTGGGCGAGGATTTGCCGGGCAGGGGGATCCATCGGCGAAACCAAAAAGGCTGCCAGGGTTTCCTCGCCCACAAGATATTCCTCAAAACTCGGCGGACGATCGGGGCGACTTTCGGACGGGGCGGCCTGGTAGAGCACGCGGGCGCACTGTTCCCACAGGCTGCCCCATTCGGTGAGCTTTTCCCGTTCGCTTCGCAGGGTGTCGGAGGAAGCGAGCACGACTTCACGGGGAATGACGAGCCATTGCTGGAGCTGCTTCAATCCAGGGTCGCCCACCTGCTGGATCATTTCCTTGGTGAGATCAGGACGCTGGCGAAGACTCAGCACCGCCTCGCGAACGGCGGCTACCTGCCGGGGATCCACCTGCCGGAAATGCTGACCTGCCTGCCGCTGGGCCTGTCGGGTGAACATCTGGCCGTAGCGTTCCAGTCGCGCGGAGAGTTGCTTTTCGATCACCGGAAGAAGAGCTTCCACCCATGCCGGGCCACCTTCCACCGCTTGGGCGACGAGTTTGCGGCGTTCTTCCATGCTGGTACGCGGAGATTGGAACTGACTGACGAGCTCCCGGATGGCCGGACTGGTGGAAGAGCGTCGGGGTTCCGCCAGGAGAATTCCCGACGTCAACCAGACGGCCGCCATGCCCGCGAGAATGAGTGCCACGAGCGCCTGCTGTGGCCACCGGATCGCAGCGCGGATGGCATGGAAGAGGGTGCTCACGCGGATGCCTCTTTGGGTTCGAAATAGCATCTCGGACCGCACGCCAGGTTTGAACGGACCATCAAATGCCGCCTCCGTTGCTACCTGCTGTGAACGGCAGTCCGCAGCGCCACCCGTCACGTATTGGGGGAACTCTCCGATTTTGCGGAGCTGGGTTGCGTCTCCGGCTGAGCGGGTTCCGAATACTCTTTCTGAAGGGTGGGCACGACTTTTTCGTGGAATTCACGAAGCGGATAGTCATCCGGGAGGCTTTCGCCGATCGTACTGAGCAATCGGTTGTAATTGATATCCAGCTCGGCGATTTCCGTGGCAGTGCGCCGATCGGAGAGCCGCGCCAGGTGGGGAAATTTCTGGAGGAGAGCGGCGGCCTGGGGGAGGGCCTGTTCGAACTCAGTTCGTGCCTTTGCCAGGTTGGCGGGATTGACCCCGGCAGTCAGGATGGAGTTGGCCATGGCCGTGTGCCGCTTGATGGCCACCAGTTCAGGAGTGTGCAAGCACTGGATGCGGATGATGTCGGCCAGCACGAAATTCCGAGGAAAAACGTCGCCCAGTTTGACCAACACCGCATCATAGAGGTTGATGGCGTTCATCATGTCGTTAACGGCTTGTCGGTCAGAGAGCAATTTCAGGCTTTTTACCAGTTCCGTCAATTCGTGGAACTGG
>NZ_JACIYL010000795.1 GCF_014359955.1 Thermogutta sp.
ACGAGAACGGCTATCTGCAAACCAGTCTCCAGGACCTGTTGGGACCGAATGCGACGGAGGAAGACCTCCAGCGAGCCGAAAAGGCCCTCAAAATCGTGCAGGACCTTGATCCGCCGGGTGTCGGCGCCCGGGATCTCAAAGAGTGTCTGCTGCTGCAACTGGATCCGGACAGTCCAGATTACGACGACCTCAAGCTGCTTATTTCGGAGTATCTGGAAGATATCGAGCACAACCGGCTTCCGCACATCGCCAGAAAAACGCGCTGGTCCCTGGAGCACATCCACGAATTGCTCCAGGCTCTTCGCAAACTTAACCCCAAGCCGGGGCTACAGTTCCGAAGTGAAACGGCCATGCCCGTGACTCCCGATGTTTACGTCGAAGAGACGGAAGATGGCCGATTCATCGCGAGGGTGGAAGGAGGTGATCTGCCCCGGCTTCAGATCAACCGGGGACTGTTGCAAAGTCTGGAGCGACAGAATCTTTCCAAGGAGGAAAGGGAGTATATCAAGAACAAAATCGAGCGGGCCAAGTGGATTATCGACGGGATTGAGCAGCGCAAACGAACGTTGCAGCGGGTCGCTCAGGCGATTATCGATCATCAGGAGAAATTCCTGCGGGAAGGCCCCGAGCACATCGAGCCGCTCAAAATGCAGCAAATTGCCGACAAGTTGGGTATTCACGTGACCACCGTGAGTCGTGCGGTGGACGACAAGTGGATCCAGACCCCTCAGGGACTTTTCCCCCTCCGTCGATTTTTCTGCGGTGGAAAAGTCAATCCGGAGGGAGAGGAGGTAGCCTGGGACGTTGTTCGGCTGAAAGTGAAGGAACTGATCGACCGCGAAGACAAGGCCAACCCCCTCAGCGATGAAGAAATCGTCAGGGAACTCGCCAAGCAGGGCATCCACGTTAAACGACGAACAGTCACCAAATATCGTGAAGAAATGGGAATTCCGAGTTCCCGGGAGCGACGAGACTGGGTCTCCTTCGAGCAGCAGAAGAAGAAAGCCCGTCAGCAGGGGTCCGGCAAGCAGGGCCAGTGAGCCGGCCAGCTTCCCGATAGGGTTGGTCCCCGGATGCGCTTGATTGAGCGGTCATCCTCCGTTGCCACGTGGCCCGGCGGAGGTAGTATAATACGTCATTCTTGGGACGTGAATCGGTCGGCCCTGTCAGGGTGTAAAAAAGGGCTTGCTTTGCGTACGACTGAAGAGAATTCTTTCTGTGCCCACGAAGGACAAGGAGTTCTGGATGGATACTGATGCTCGCCAATTTTTGACTCGCTTGCTGGAAACTCCCAGTCCGTCTGGATATGAACGCCCAGTCCAGGATGTCATCCGGGACTACACGAAGCGTTTTGCAGACGACGTGAGAACCGATTTCCACGGCAATGTGATCGCCGTGCGCAATCCCGCGGCCCCATTCCGTGTGATGCTCGCGGGACATTGCGATCAGATCGGGCTCATCGTTCAGTACATTGATGATGATGGATTCATTTACTTCCAGTCGATTGGTGGTTGGGACGTGAGCGTTCTCATCGGCCAGCGGGTCACGATCTGGTCCGACAGTGGGCCGATTCCCGGCGTCATCGGCCGCAAGCCGATCCACCTCCTTTCAGAGGAGGAACGAAAGGCCATCCCCAAGATGAAGGATCTGTGGATCGACATCGGCGCAACGTCCAAGTCGGAAGCATCGCAAAAAGTTCGGATCGGAGATCCCATCACGATCGAGCTGGCCTCTCGCGAGCTGTGGAACAACCGGCTTATTTCCTCCGGCCTGGATGACAAATCGGGGGCCTGGGTCGTAATCGAAGCCCTCCGCCGCCTCGACGGGAGCAAACTCCGGACGGCTTGCTATTCCGTGGCCACGGTGCAGGAAGAACTCGGGCTTCGCGGAGCACGGACGAGCGCGTTTGGGATCGACCCACAGGTAGGGGTCGCCGTGGACGTGACCTTCGCCACAGATTGCCCGAGCATGGAAAA
>NZ_JACIYL010000796.1 GCF_014359955.1 Thermogutta sp.
AGACTTTGGCGCCCTTCGATGCGGCCCGAAGGCCGAGTCCGCCCCGTTGGAGATTCGGGCATTGGCGCCAGCCAGACCTCGCGGCTCGAAGCCGATCGGTCGAGGGAGTGCGGAGACGTTTTTCTTTTTTGGCACGGGGATTGCACTATAACAAGTTGCTCGCGCGTGAGTTGGCCTCGCCGCGTGAGCCGGGACAGAGAAGAGGTTTTTTATCCCCAACAGGGGCCGGCAGACAGAAGAGGCCAACGAAGCGGACCGGGACCGTCGGGCTCCCCCCAACACGCGATGCTCTCCTCCGCAACGACGAGGAACCCACCCGACGGGCCGGAACACCGGCTTCTATCCCCAGCAGGCGAGTCGGCAGCGGCCACTCGCCTGTATTTTTTTGCTACAGCAAAATGCAACACGTGTTGCAATATTGAACACCTTTTCGTAGTATCCGAGCATACCACTATCGTGGTATCAGGCTGCCGTTTCTAGCCCGCATCCCCCCGGACACGTCCGTCGCGAAAGAAGAACCTCTGTCTTCCGTCGCATTCCCCAAGATACAATGGCAGAGAATCAGGAAGTAGATCACAGATTCCGGGAAGCAACCCAAAAGGATTTGCTGATGGCAAACGGTTGGTCCACGTGGGACATCGTCCTCTGGTTGGTCCTCGCTTTTGTGGGGGTTAACCTCCTCTTGCAGGTGATGCTGCGCTTTCGGGCAGCGTGGATCAGCCGCTTTCAGGACGAGATTCAGCAGTCACGAAAACGGACGGGCGGAGACGGTCGGTCGCCGGAGACCGATGGGGCTCCTTCCGCCCGGCGGGCAACTCGCCCCTGACGGATGCTGATCAGCCGCAAAAATTCGCTTTCGTCACGCACTGTTTGCGAGGAGTTTGGGGCGGCAGGCGGGCCGGGGGTTAAAAGTTTCCTCACCTTTAAGGAATACTGAATCCCGGCAAACCGTGCCGGGACCCGTTAAGTTGGTGAAGTGAATCGTCAATCTGTTAGGTGAAAATCTGATGTCCAAACGATTTTATATCGAAACCGTCGGTTGCCAGATGAATGAGCTGGACAGCGAGCTGGTCGTCGCTGCGCTCCAGGAAGCGGGCTACGAGCGGGTCTTCCAGCGTCAGCAGGCCGATATTATCCTTTTCAACACCTGCAGCGTCCGGCAGCATGCGGAGGACAAAATCTACAGCGCTTTGGGAAGACTCAAGCACCTCAAGGAGCAAAAACCCGGGAAAGTCATTGGAGTATTGGGGTGCATGGCGCAAAAGGACCAGGAGCTCATTCTCAAGCGTGCGCCGCACGTGGATCTGGTTGTTGGTCCCGGACAGGTCGCCCGCCTGCCTGAGCTTCTCGAATCGCTGGCGCACCGCACTGGTCCCATTATGGAGGTCAGTTTGGACCGCCGTGGCCAACCACGCCAAAAGGTTCAGGCCAGTTTCCTCAACCCTGATCGGCAGAACCGGCCGATTGTCCGACCGGTGAAGCACCAGGCGTTCGTTCGCGTGATGTTCGGCTGCGACAAATTCTGTACTTACTGTATCGTGCCCAAAGTGAGAGGTCCGGAGCAGAGCCGGTCCCCCCAGGAGATTTTGGAGGAGGTCCGACAACTGGCCGACCAGGGCTGTGTGGAAATAACGCTTCTGGGCCAAACGGTGAACAGCTATCGCTGGGAAGAACCAGGGCGGACAATCCGACTGGCAGATCTGCTGGAAAAGGTGCACGAGGTACCGGGAATCCGGCGAATACGGTTCGTCACGAATTATCCGCGGGACATGTCACGGGAGCTGCTCCAGGCCGTTCGTGACCTGCCGAAGGTTTGTCCGTACCTCCACGTTCCCGCGCAAAGCGGGTCCAATGCGGTTCTGAAACGGATGAAGCGGGGTTACACAGTAGAACAATACGACGAGATGCTGGCCACCATTCGGGAAATCGTCCCGGAGGCAGCCGTCACGAGCGATTTCATCGTGGGATTCTGCGGC
>NZ_JACIYL010000797.1 GCF_014359955.1 Thermogutta sp.
ATCTGGCGCCGGATGTACGAGTCAGAACGGCAGCTCGCCGCGGATGGCCTGCGGTTCATGAAGGAAGAAGTCGCCAAACGTTGGAAATAAATCCAACACATTGACGGGAACGGCTCTGGCAGCGCGGCGAGTCTACTGCCACTACGCCGCGGCCAGAGATCGGAACGAGGAGCGCAAACATGCTCCTGTGTCCTCGTTGTAACGTTCCGCTGAAAGGCTCCCGCACTCCGCAAGGGACGGCTTACTTCTGTCCCCAGTGCGGGGGCCAGGCAACGAGCTGGGCGGTGGTACGCAGTCGGGCCCCTAAAAGCATCGCCATTCAGCTTTGGCAACAAGCCAGGGAGCAAAAAGACCGTCACGGCGGTGCGTGCCCTTTGTGCCACCGCCCCATGGCCGTTGTCCCTGCCGTTCACAATGAGCGCGTCATCCCCATCGATATCTGTCCAAATTGCTACCTTGCGTGGTTCGATCGGACAGAGTGGGAGGCCCTTCCCCACGCTCCTCCCCCCGTCACCCCTCCAGAAAAAGAGCTTTCTCCAGCAGCGCGCGAAGCCATTGCTCGCGCCAAAATCGAGCAAATGGCTCGTCGCGAGGCAGCAGACGAGGATTTGCCTGCGGAACCCTGGCAATGGATTCCCGCGCTTTTCGGCCTTCCGGTGGAAGTCGAAGGCCCGGCGCTGAGAAGCATTCCCTGGCTCACATGGGGAACAGTGGCAGCCTGTGTGCTTGTCTTTCTCTATTCCCTGCAGAACTTGCAAGTTTTTGTCGAGCAACTCGGATTTATTCCCGCACAGCCGTTTCGTTTGGGCGGCTTGACGCTCCTCACATCGTTCTTCTTGCACGGTGGGCTGTTTCATCTCATCGGGAATATGTACTTCCTTCTGGTCTTTGGTGATAACGTTGAAGACCACATCGGCCGGTGGTTTTATCTCGCCCTGCTTGTTCTGGCCCATGTGACAGGCAGCCTTTTCCATGCGCTGGGGGATCCGCGTGCCGATATTCCCTGTGTGGGAGCCAGCGCGGGAATATCTGGAGTCATCGTGTTCTATGGGCTTCAGTTCCCCAATGCCAAACTCGGCATTTTATTCAGATATTTCGTTTACTTCCATTGGCTGCGATTCCCGGCCATCTGGGGACTTGTGGCGTGGATAATCCTCCAGGTTATCATGGCCTATTCACAATTATCCGGCGTGAGCGAGGTATCCGCCTTGGCCCATCTCGGCGGGGCCACTGTGGGAATGATGGCCTGGATCCTCTGGAAAAATCAGCTTCTCCTGGCCAGTTGGTTTGGCATCCCGCAGCCACCCCGACGGATGGAAAATTGATTGCCGGATGTTCCGGGCTCGACTTATTCGCGATTGCCAATATCGGAATTGGACGAAACGTTTTCACTCTTCTGGGCGCGTGGTTCCCTTTCGAATCGGATGACACCAGCCATCTTCAAACCGATCTCTTTCATCAGGCAGTACGAAACCGGCACGACGAACAGCGTCATGAGCTCGATGAGCATGCCGCCGAATGAAGGAATCGCGATGGGAACCATCACATCGCTGCCCCGACCGACGCTCGTGAGAACAGGAAGAAGTGCCAGAACCGTGGTGGCCGTGGTCATCAGGCACGGCCGGATCCTGCGCAATCCGGCGGCAACCGTGGCCTCGCGAATTTCTTCTACCGTGCGCGGCTTCCGGACCGCAAACGACTGATCCAGATAACTGGCGATCACCACACCGTCATCGGTGGCAATTCCCCACAGCGCGATAAACCCGACCCATACGGCGACGCTGAGATTGAGCGTCCGCATCTGGAAAAGATCCCGCAGATTGACACCGAATACTGAAAAATCAGCAAACCACGGTTGTGCATAGAGGTAGAGCAGCAGAAAACCACCCGATGCTGCGACCAGCACCCCGGAAAACAAAATAAACGTGGTCAGGACGTTTCTGAACTGAAAATAGAGAATTAAAAAGATGATAA
>NZ_JACIYL010000798.1 GCF_014359955.1 Thermogutta sp.
GGCGGCCGGGATCATTCTGACACAGTTGCAAACGAACCAGGGTCCCCAGAGCGGCCCGGCGGCAGCTCCCTCGCCGACCCCCGCTGAGGTCCCGCAGTCGGCGTCACCGGCTTCTCCCTTCAAACAGGAACCGGAAAATCCGCAATCACAACCCCCGGCGGCACCTGCCCAACCTTCAGCAGAGGGGCAGGGGCAACAGGCACCACCGGCACCAATGCCCGAACTGCCCAAGGCACCTCCTGCCCAGGAATTGCCACAGGCCCCGGCCAATTTACCTCCGCCACCAGCCCCCTCCGAATCGTCCACGCAGCAAAACCCTCCATTCCCCGTGTTGCCGGTTCAGGGGGAAGTAGGGGAGATAGGCATTTCCGGTTGATGCGGGGAACTCATTCCTCCTCGCGATGTTCATAATCCGCGGTGCGGATGGTTGTGACGATCCGACCGTTCTCCAGCCTCCGGATCTGTTCGATCCGGGGGCCTTTTACGTAGAAGCCGTTTTGGGGCAGGAGATACTTCGCACCACCCATCGCAAGCTCGTACGGTTCGCTGCCGAAATTGACCACCACGACCGTACCATCCGAGAACGTTGTCCGCTGCACATCACGGTTTTCGGTAACAAATTCGTGGTTGAGCATCTCGGTGCCCGCGATGATTTCATGAAGAATGCACGTGTTGCGGTAGGTCCGCAGAAAGACGTCGCGGTGATCCCGCCATGAACCGCGGCGCCGATCCGCCCAGAGAAGAGGAATGGTACCGTACAGAACGTTGAAGGCGTCTTTTTTGGGGGTGATTTCCGGAGCGGCCTGGAGGAGAAAATCGCTCGAATCGCCCCAGTACCACGTGGTCACCACGCAATCATGAAAGACGAGTTCCCACAGCGGTGCCCGTTCGCGGTGTCCAATACCCCAACGTTCGTATTGGCTCCACGGCGGCAGCTTATTGCCCCAGGGGCTTGTGAATGACTCGTCTTTGCTCTTCGGCGGAATGAGATGCCCGGCCGGCCAGGAGAAGTACGCGTTGCAGCTCATCATCCCCTCGAAGTAGTCCACGTACGGCACCGCCCACCAGATACCGTGCTCGCCTCCCACCACAAGTTTGAGCGAGCGGACATAACGGAGCAGATCCACGCCACATTGCCGCTTCTGTGCTCGGGTGAGAAGGTGAGCCGGGTCATAGCACTCGTAGAGGTCCTCGGCGGTGGTCACATCGATGAACCGTCCCAGAAACGGATATTCAGCCAGGATCTTGGGGATATCTCGCTGCGCTGTGCGCACCCAAAGGGCGGGGCAGCGCTTCATGAACTGGGTTTTCTTGTCGAACGTCAGCCAGGCCTTCATCCGTTCTCCATTGGCCTGAAGGACCACACTTTGAGGAATGAGATCGTGGGAACGGTCGATCTTATCTTCCCCGTCCACGGGCAAAACGTCCGTGTAGTTGTCGTACTCGCTGGTGAGGTAGCCGAGTTCGTTCACCTTTCGCATTTGGTCGGGCGGCATACGCCCCTGCACGAGCAGCCGCCTGATCCCGGCCTGCCTGGCCTCCTCCGCAAACTGCAAACTGGCGTTGCCCCACACATCAGGGGCACCGAACAGTCGCTTGAGCTCTGGGTTCGCCTTCACCTTTTCGGAAAACGGAACAATCAAACCGAGTTCCTGCGCATAGGCGCGGTAGCGCTTGGCCAGGGCCACATAGCCGCCTTTATCCACGAAATGCCAAATCAGCTTTCGGGGATAGCTGAATTTTCCCATACTGGGCGACCACCCGATGGTGGGCACCCAGGCTGACTGATTCTCCTTCTGAACCTTGCGAAGTTCCACGTAGCCATCGT
This sequence comes from Thermogutta sp., assembly GCF_014359955.1. Taxonomy (GTDB): domain Bacteria; phylum Planctomycetota; class Planctomycetia; order Pirellulales; family Thermoguttaceae; genus Thermogutta. The sequence continues at coordinate 1,829 of NZ_JACIYL010000798.1, forward strand.
CACTGGTTTCAGCAAGGATCATGTAGCCGATGCCCGTCTTCAGATCGCAGACGCCCACCCAGGGCATGTCCAGCCGCGACGTGTTGAACCATCGCCGAGGGAGCTGTTCTTCCGCCACGGGGTAAAGGTGTCCGTTGCAGTAGTC
>NZ_JACIYL010000799.1 GCF_014359955.1 Thermogutta sp.
ATGGCGCAGGTGTGGGGCGTTTTTTTCTGAACAAACAGGCTATTGGCAGAACGGTCCATCCCGGACGAGGCCCGGTGTCCCCGGGAAAATATGACCTGGTCATCGGCGATCGCTACGGTTCCCTGTACTCGGGGTTCCCCGGCTATATTGACGATGTTTGCATCCGCTCGTCAATTCCCGCGTGGGCCCAAGGTGGCCTGGAGATAGAACTGGCCCCTCTGGCGCGCACGGCTTTCCTGCGAATGGAGGCCAGTGCTTTTATGAACCTCTTACTGCGCAATGAAACACCTCATGACGTAAGCGACGTGAAGATTGTCTGCACCTTTGCAGGATCGAAGACGTCGTTGCAAATACCGAAACTTTCTCCTCGCGAGGAAATTCCTTTAAAAGTGCCGGTGGATACTCGACTGCGAGCGGGAACCTACGTTCTTCGAATACAGGTCGAGGCCACCCAGGACTCCGGCATACTGCAAACGGAGCGGGAACTGAGTGTTGCCATTGTGCCACGTCCCATTCCGGATACGATGCCTGTTGTGCTCTGGGGCACAGGAGACCTCGAACGCGTCAAAGAAATCGGCTTTACTCATCAATTAGTCAGCCTGGCGGACTATGCCCATATTTGGAAATCAGATAAACCAGGAACCGCTGTCGAGAGTTTTCAACTGGCAGAGAAGGCGGAAATGCTCAACGAGTACCTGGTTCAGGGCATGGGGGCGATTGTGAGCTTATCACCCGGCTCCTGGATTGTGAGGAATCCTGAAACTCAATCCCGATTCCAGCGTGCGGATCGAAACGGGCAGCCTTACAAGGACCTCAACCCGTGCGGTCTGTTTCCCGAGGTGCGCGAATTCTGCTATCGCGTCGGGGCGTCCGTCTCAGAAACCTTCCGTGATTTTCCAGCACTACGGGCAGCGCTCATTCATTCAGAGGTCCGTGACTCAACCAACCTGTGCTTCCACAAGCACGATCTGGACGCTTTTCGGACCAAACATGGCTATGACGTTCCAGATCAAGCCACCAGCAAATGGGGTGTGCGATACGATCGGATTCCCGGATTTCCGGAAGACCGGGTTATCCCCGATAACGACCATCTGCTTGCGTTTTACCGATGGTTTTGGACGGAAGGCGACGGGTGGAACGAGTTACACTCAGCCGTCCATCGTGGCTTGAAATCGGCAAGAACCGACCTGTGGACGTTTTTCGACCCCGCCGTCCGCGCTCCCAGCATTTGGGGCAGTGGTGGTGAAGTGGACATCCTTTCGCAGTGGACCTATACCTACCCCGACCCCATCAAAATCGGCCAGGCAACAGACGAGGTCTTCGCAATGGCTGAGGGTCGCCCCGGCCAGCAGGTCATGAAGATGACGCAGATCATCTGGTACCGGTCTCAAACGGCCCCAAAGCTGCCCGAGGAAGAAAGTCAAAGGGCGCCTTGGGAAAGAGAGATTCCCGACGCGAAGTTCATCACCATTGCCCCAGATCACCTGCGCGAGGCATTTTGGTGCAAGATGGCACGCCCCATCCGCGGTATCATGTATCACGGGTGGGGTTCGCTCGTGCCGGCTTCTCACGGAAGTTATCGCTATACCAATCCCCGTACCAGGGAAGTCCTCCGGGAGCTTATTCACGAAGTTGTGCGGCCACTGGGGCCGTCTCTTTTGAATATCCCGGACACCTCCGCCGATATTGCCATTTTGGAAAGCTTTGCCTCGCAGATGTTCGCCGGTCGGGGGACCTTCGGCTGGAGTCGCGGCTGGGAAGCGGACATGCACCTTGTACTCCAATGGGGGCGTTTTCAGCCGCGGATCATATACGAACAGAGTATCCTGCGCGATGGACTGGATAACTACCGCGTGCTTGTTCTTCCCGGATGTGACGTGTTGCCAGCGGCTGTCGTCAAAGCGATTCAGGAGTTTCAAGCTCGGGGAGGATTGGTGGTGGGGGACGAATTTCTCTGCCCGGCGATTCGAC
>NZ_JACIYL010000008.1 GCF_014359955.1 Thermogutta sp.
AAACCCAACCCCTTCATCTTCATCTTCAACTTCAACTTCTTCCATTGGAAAAACTTTACCTAATCAAGAATCTATCTCTTCGGTTAAACCACAGGGTAGTGGTGAATCTGGATTATATGATTGCGGCGAGACGAAATTTTGCAGCGAGATCGGCACAGCCGACTCGCTGCCGCCTCCGACGGATAAGGACCGCGACGTGCCAGAGGAAGTCGCACGCCTCACATTCCCATGTGATGGGCCGACCAAAGAGTGGAGGGTCACGCGGGAGGTGTTTTTTTCGCTTCAGGAAGCCTTTTCCACAGTGGACGTGGTGTACGAGATCCGCAAGGCCTATGAGTGGATTCTCGCGAATCCGGATCGCCGAAAAACGGCGAAGGGAATGCGCCGGTTCCTGTTCAACTGGTTGAGCCGTGCTGCAGATGGCAGGCGATCCGCATCGCGAGCGCCACCGAATCCACTGGTAAGCGACTTGGAAAGGCGCAACCTGGAAGCGACCCGGCTTTGGCTTGCCCAAAAGGAGCAGCAGCATGCCAACTGATGCGGAACGGTTTGCCATCGTGATGAACGCTTTGGGAGCCGCCTTCAATCGGCCGATCACGCCCGCGGTCCTCACCGCCTACGAGATAGGCCTGGAGGGGCTGACGATCGACGAAATCGAAGCGGCCGCCAAGCGTGCCCTGCAGACGTGCAGGTTCATGCCGACGCCCGCGGAACTCCGTGAGCTGGCAGGTGGGCTCAAACCGGAAGATCAGGCGGTTCTGGCATGGGAGACCGCCGTCCGAGCCGTCGAAAATTACGGCTGGTACCACAGCGTGCAATTCGAGGATGCGGCCATCACGGCGACGATCCGCAGCCTGGGCGGCTGGCAGCGGTTTTGCGAGCGTTGTGGCGGTGAGGAAGAGAAGTGGCTCCGGCAGGAGTTTCTCAGGACCTACGCGGCCTATTGCAAGGTCGGGGTGAGTCCGGAGGCGGCTCTCCCCCTGGCTGGGGAGTTCGAGCGGCAGAACACGCTGTTGGGGTACCGCAACAGGCCTGAGGACCGGCCAGCCCTCATTCCGTGCGAGTACGCACCGACAACCGTGCGTCGGATCGGGCGTTCGGAAGCAGGCCGAGAGGCTCTCGCGATAGTGAACGCACTTTCGGAAGCAATGAGGGTACCGGAATGATGCATGCTGTCAGTGAAAGTGACGTTCTGTACTGCAAGCACTGCGGGGCCATTCTTCCCCATAGGAACAGGCACAGTGCTTTTTGCTCACGTGCGTGCCGCAGGGCGCAGCGCATGAAAGTCCAATCGAAGCAGGGCGGGACGCCGTCGAGTCCAACGATGTGGCTTCCCGGAACGGTGAGGAAGATCGAGATTCTGCGGGCCCGGGTCGAGGCTGGCGAGGACTGCTTCCATCCGCGTGACGTAGGCTGGGACGGTCTGTACGACGATTACTTGCCTCACGAGGAGTGAGATGGCCGATCAACGACTGACGATCGATCTCCCTTATCCCCCATCCGTCAACCGATACTGGAGAAACGTGAACGGACGTATGGTCCTGTCGAAGGAAGGACGGCGGTACCGCCAAGCCGTCTGGGATTTGCTATTCGTGAAGAGATACCTCTTCGGGTTGGGCCGATTTTCTGGGCCGGTTTCTGTTTCTCTCAGAATTCATCCTCCGGACCAGCGAAAACGCGATCTCGATAACGTCCTAAAAGCGATTTTCGATGCACTTCAGGGCGGCGGAATCATCCAAGATGACGTTCAAATTCGGGAAGTCCACGCGGCATTCGCGGAACCAGTTGAAAACGGAAAAGTCATTGTCGAAGTGTCCCAACGCTGAGGGACGTGCTTTAGAATTTAAGAAAGAGGGATGGGAAATAGACGGCCCATAAAAAATGCACCGCGGAAGTCTAAAACAGACGGCTCCGAATGGCGAGACAGCGCAAAGCAGTTGACGAGAAACTTGTTGAGCGTCTCGCAGCTATTGGCTGCACGGACCGGGAGATCGCCACCCTCTTGGAGGTGTCGGAAAACCTCTTGCGACGTCGCTGTCGCGCGGCACTTGACCGAGGAAGGACCCGCTTAAAGAAATCGCTCCGCCGGAAACAAATCGAGCTGGCGAGGAAGGGCAACGTGCCCATGCTCATCTGGCTTGGCAAGCAGTATCTGGACCAGCGGGATCGGCAGGATGTCACCCACAGTGGCGAGGAACTCAGGGTCGTGGAAAGGATCGTTACCAGTCGAGCTGACACCGGCCCAGGCTGAATTCGCAGACGCCAGAGAGCCGATCGTTGGCTTCGTCGGCGGACGTGGGGCCGGCAAGACCTGGGTTGGGGCCTACCGGCTCTGCAAGCTGGCCGAACCAGGCAGGACTTACCTCGTCGTGGCCCCCACCTACACGATGCTCCGCGACATCTGCTGGCCGGTGTTCCTGGGGATGGCACGGCGCCTCCGTTTCCTCCGCGACACGATCCGCAGCCGCCTGGCGGTGATCCTGGGCAATGGGGCAGTGGTGCTGTTCCGCTCGGCCGATCAGCCGGACCGCTTGCGTGGGCTGAACGTGGCCGGGGCCTGGATCGACGAGGCATCGCTCACCCCGCGGGACGTGTACGACGTCGTGCTTCTGACGCTGCGCGAGACGGCCGGTGCCTGGCTGGCGTGCACCTTCACGCCCAAGGGAAAGAGCCACTGGACCTATGAGGTTTTCGGCAGTCCCCGACCGGGCGTGCGGATCGTCCGCAGTCGCACAACGGATAATCCGTTTCTCCCGGTCGATTTCGTGGACCGCGTGGCCCAGCAGACGACCGAGCTCCTGGCAAGACAGGAGCTCGAAGCCGAGTTCGTTGATCTGGCCGGAGTCGACTGGCCGGCCGAACACTGGGGCGACTGGGTCCTGGTCGATCGGTTGCCGCCACGGGATCGGTGGCTCGTGTCGGCCCTGGCCGTCGACCCGAGCCTCGGCAAGAGCGACAAGCAGGGCGACTACTCGGCGATCGTCCTCGTGGCCGTCTGTGACGGGCTCGTGTGGATCGACGCCGATTTGCAGCGCCGGCCACCGTGGAAGCTCGTCCGGGACGTCCTCGCCATGTGCGACCGATATAAGCCGGACCTGGTCGGTTTCGAGGCCAATCAGTTTCAGGAACTCCTGGTGCATGAGTTCGAGCGGGCCAGCGGCGGCCAGTTCGGGGCCAAGTGGCCGGTCTTCCAGATCAAGAACACGACGCACAAACTCTTGAGGATCCGGCGGCTAGGACCGTACATCATTAGGCGCGAGCTGCGGATCGTCGATAATCCCGGCGGTCGGCTGCTTCTGCAACAATTGCAAGAGTTTCCCCAGGGCCAGCACGACGATGGTCCTGATGCTCTGGAGATGGCGATCCGATTGATCATTGAGACGTCAGGAGGGCACTATGCCGAATGACCTGGAACGCATGGAACGGATCCTCGAATGGCTCAACGAGGACGACCCGGCCTGGAGCGAGTTTCTCAGCCTGATCACAACTTCCTGGCCACCGTACAAGAACGACCACGACCTGGAGCGGATTCGCAATGAATCCCGCTGGTTCGCGACGCACCATCCGTTCGCACTGAGCGCCCTTGAGAATCGGGCGAGCTACGTGGTCGGATCAGGTCACCGCTACACCGTGCGGCCGAAACCTAAGGCGGAGATTTCCCCTGAGGTCCTCGAGGCGATCGACCGCGAAGTGACCGAATTCCTAGAGACGAACCTGTGGCAGCACCGCCAATTGGAGAACCAGATCCGACTGGACCGGGATGGTGAGGTGTTTCTCCGATTCTTCGACGTCGGGGGCCGTCTGGTCGTCCGCTACATCGAGCCTGAGCAGGTGGCGACGCCACCCGGCGAGAAGGCCCTCTGCGGCGTCATCACCGACGAACGAGACGCCGAGACCGTGCGTGGCTACTGGGTCCGCTGGGATCCGATCAAGCTCGACGCCTGGGAGCGCGTCCCCGCCGAGGAGGTCCAACACCGCAAGCTGAACGTCGACTTCACGATGCCGCGGGGCTTGCCGACTCTCTTCGGCGTGCGAGCGAATCTCCGTCGCGTCTGGAAACTACTCCGCAACATGACAACCGTGGCCTCGATCCAGGCGGCGGTGGCCATCGTGCGGATGCACGGGGCTGCCCAGGTCGGCAGCGTCCAGCAGTTCGTGGCGAGGATGAACGCGGCCGCCCAAACAGAGCAACAGCGGAATCAGCCGCAGACCTATGAGAAGTTTCCCCCGGGGGCGATCATCGACGTCCCGCCGGGCGTAGAACTGAAATTCCCAGCCGAAGGGATCAACGTCGCCAGGTACGTCGATGCCATCCAGGCCGAACTGCGGGCCATCGCAGCCCGGCTCGCCATGCCAGAGTACATGCTCAGCGGCGACGCCTCGAACGCGAATTATGCCTCGACGATGGTGGCCGAGGGACCGGCCGTGAAAATGTTTGAGCGGCTCCAGTCGCAGACGATCTGGTGGGACTGCGAGGTCATCATGCGGGCCCTCCGTCTAGCTGAACAAGCTGGGCGGTTGCCGGCGGGTGTGACCCAGCAGATCATCATCGACGCCGAGGCTCCGATCGTGCAAAGCCGGAACCGGCTCCAGGAGGCCCAGGCGGATCAGATCCTCTACACGATGGGGATTGTCTCCCCGCAGGCGATCGCCGCACGGCACGGCTACGACTACAAGCAAGAGAAAGAGCTGATCGACCAGGCGAATGAGTAATGTAAGCGTCCAGCAGGTGCAATCGCGGCTGGCGGCTGCCTTCCACAGGCGGCAGGCGACCGAGGTCGTGCGGGCCCAGAAACTTGCCGACGAGATCGGCCGCCTGGCACGCACCCTTGCCGAAAAGGCGGCGACCGCGGCCATCGAGACACAGGGCTTCAACCTCAAGCTCCTCAACGATAAGCTCGATGCCACTGTGCTCCGCCTAGTTGACGAGATGCTCGACCAGGTGCAGGGATTCGGGAGGAGAGCCTGGGAGAGCGCCGTTGAGGCTTTGCTGGGTGCCCTGCCGAAGGAATGGTTAGCGGCACTGGCCGATTCCGGCCGCCAGCAGGAGGCGACGATCGTCGCGCGGTACGAACTGGAGGGCGTCCCGCGATCTGAGCTGGAAACAGCGGTCAAGCGGCTGTTGTTTCCTCCGCCTTCGAGGCAGCAGGTGTTCAGGTGGTTGACGGCAGCCCCTCCAGGGGGCAGGTCGTGGGATGAGAGGCTCCGTTACTGGGGCGAGCAGACACGGGCCGCAATGCTGACGCAGCTCACCCAGGGATTGGCCGCAGGAGAGAACTACCAGGAGCTCGAGCGGCGGCTCCGTCCGCTAGCCGACGGCCTGGCCTACAAGAGCATGCGGATTGCGAGGACGGAGGCCTGTCGGGTGGCCGAGCGGGCCAATCTGGCCGTGGCCGACCAGCTCGGCGACATGGTTCAGGGCCAGCAGATCATCGCCGTCATGGACGAGTGGACCCGGCCGCATCATGCGGCCCGCCATGGGCGGATCTACTGGAAGGGTGCGGATGGAGTCTATCGAGACGATGAGGGTAACCCTTTGCCCGACTTGCCAGACGAACCGAATTGTCGGTGCATGACGATCCCAGTGCTCAGGCCGCCCGACGTCCTTCAGAAGAGTCCCGACGTCCGCGCTGCCTTCCAGGCTGAGACGAAAAGGCTCATCCCTGACCCGGGCAGTTACATGGATTGGTGGGAGCTGGCATCGACCAAAGAACGGATGATGGCTGTCGGGACGAGGCGGTACCAGGTGATGGCGAAGCTCTTGAAACGGGATCCGGAATGGATCGACTTTCTTGCCCCGGACGGATCGCTCCTCAGTATCTCGCAGTTATCGAACGAGGATGCGGAGCAGCGGCAGGCGCGGCGGCTCCAAGTTGAGGCCATGCTGGTCAAACAGCGGATGGCATACCGGCAGGTAGTTCCCGCGGGATGGACGCAGCCACTCCGGTCACTGCCGTTCGCGCTACGTGGAGTTGCAAGTGGAGAGCCTGGGGCCGTCGAGCGGCTCAAGGCGTATATCTATGCAGAGGCCGAAGCTGTGTTTCGTCCGGATCGCCTGGAGGAAAGACGGCGGCTCAAGTGGATGGCGACGGTGCATAAGGCCAAGGAAGTCCGCGAAGAGCTCACTCGCCGAGTTATGGATTGGCGAAAGCGAGCAGCCAAGCTCGTAGATATAGAGCGAACGATCTCGGAGAGCGAACTTCCGGAACCACGGAAAAGGGAACTCTTAGCCGCCATGCATGATCTTCAGACGCGGCAGTTCGAGCAGGCAATCGAGGAAGCATTGTTCCTTCCGGAGAAGATGAGGGCTACTCTTCAAGTGGTGGCCGATGAGAGTTTGACCGAAGGTATGCGTAGCAATCTCGCGCGTGCTGTGAGATTCATCGAGGGGATTACCTCGCGCACGGTTGCGAACGATGTAATGCTAAGTGCCGTTACAGTTCGAGCAGATCCCACTGATCACCGTGGTAAGTACGACCCTCGTACTAACGTTGTGTCCGTGCACCATGAGCATGATTGGGGACGGTACGTGCATGAACTCGTGCACTATATCGAGATGGTCTTGTCATCGGAGAAAAAGAAGCATATTCGGAAAATGTTTGATTCCTGGACGGAAGGGGCACAGCCAGAACCTCTGGGTGCAGGTTACAATGAAGATGAGTATTATGTGAAACGAACGGACGATAGGCGGTGGCCAATGGACGGCAAGTATGCTGGTAAGGTAGACCGTCAGACGAGGGAGCCGAAAGAAGTTTTGACGCAGTCCGCGGAGAGTTTAGCACTCACTCCTGTGTCGTTTGCGAGCGACTATCCGGAATTGTTCGACTTGTTAATCGACGTGTTGAGGGATACGGTGCCATGATCCATCCCCGAGGAGTCATCGAGGTTAACGGTATACGCGCCGACTTTGACCCGTCGCGTGCCGGCGGCGGCTGGGAGTACTGCTGGCGATCCGAAGATCCATTGCTCGAAGCAATCATTCGGCAGATTGCCAGACGCCTCAAATGTCTCCATCAAGACCTGACGATAGCCGCGGCAATCCACATCACGAAGGTGGCGGAAAAGCTCGGAGGGCGTGTCGTTTCGATGCATGACTGTGGGCCAATCCCCGAAGACTATCCCGAATCTTGGATCGACGAGTGCCTGCAGGATATTCCCGAGTTCTTGTGGGATCAGTACCGCAAATACCTTCGCAAACGGTAGTTGAACGAGGGAATGGAGCCGTAGATGGGTAAGCGCGAGACCACAGCGGAACGGAAGCCGGAAGCGGCAGCTTCGGTGAATGAGGTTAATCAGTCGCTCTTGAAACTGGCCCACCAGCGGCTTGATGAACTCTGTCGCGAAGCCGAGGCGATCCGACTCTTCGGTTCAATCCAACTCCAGGTCGTCTTCGAGGCTGGCCAGATCACCCACGTCCACAGGCGACTGGACGGACGGGAAAAGATCTGAGGTGCCGGGAACTTGACACATAGAGAAAATGTCGGATAATTAGGGCAGATAGGCAACCAGTCGCCAGACCGAGCTAATCGGGACTAGGGACCAGGTGCCATACCGATGACGGCGTACAGCCGCTCTTAGGTATTGCATCTGGTCCCTTTTTTATTTGGCATGACGCCATGGCAGAACGGAAGCCCGTTAAGACCGAAAACGGAATGGAGTTTCCCGCCGAGGCCTATGCCTACGTGCCAGATCCGGAGAAACCGAGCACCTGGAAGTTGCGACTGTGGGAGGACCCGGAGAAGAAGGAAACGCCACGGCAAGTTGGCATGGCCGTCGCGGCCCTCAGTCCAGGCGGGTTCCGCGGCAACCGCGTGGAGATCCCGCGGGAAGACCTGCCCAAGGTGAAGGCCCGTGTGCGGGCGGCGTGGAAGAAAGTCCACCCCGACGCCTCAGATGACGACCTCCCTCCGGTGCTCCGGGAAGGGGCGAGCGTGGAGGCCCGGCAGGATGCCACGCCCCTCCTGGAGTACACGGCATCGTCGGGACCGCTGCGGGTGGACCGCGAGCGCGGTGTCATTTACGGCGTGAAAGTGCTGGGCTTGGAGTCGGCTAACGGCCGGGTCTATCTCCCGGAGGCCCTCCAGCGGGCTGCTGCCCTGTACGAAGGCAAGCCCGTCAACGTCGATCACGTGTCGGGATCACAGCTCCGGAGCTACCGCGACCGAATCGGCAAGCTCGTCAATGTGCGAGTCGGTCATGACGGTCTTTATGCCGATCTGGTCGTCAACCCCAAACACCCGCTTGCGGAACAGCTCTTCTGGGATGCCGAACACGCTCCCGAGAATGTGGGGTTGTCGCATGATGCGCGAGGCAAGACGGCCGTCCGCAACGGCAAGGTCGTCGTAGAGGCGATTGAATCCGTTCGTAGTGTCGATCTTGTGGCAGAGCCTGCTACAACACGTTCGCTCTACGAGGGTGCCGTGGACGCCGTTATGGCTACCGAACCTCAAGCAGATAACGCAAAAAGCGACGATGGCACTGCGGATGATCGGGGTGATGGTGGGATCGATGACCCTGATTCGCTTCCCGACGACGCTTTTGCGATCGTGCTGCCGGGAGGCGTGAAGATTCGCGACAAGACTTATCCGCTCCACAAGCGGTACTTCCCGATCCACACGCCCGCGGCGGTGCGGCGGTCGCTGGTCGCCATCGCCAACAACAGGAAACTCGCCCCGCACCACCGTGAATTGGCACTCCAGCGGGCGCGGGACGCGGCCCGTAAATTCGGAATCGATCCGGATGAAGTCCTCAAGATGAAGGAGTCACGTGACATGGACCTGGCTAAGCTCACCCTGGCTGAACTGAAAGAGGCCCGACCAGACCTGGTTGAGGCCATTCAGGCCCAGACGGAAGTGCAGCAAGAGCTCATCGCCATCAAGGCGGAACGCGACAAACTAGCCGCCGAGCTCAAGCGCTATCAGCACATCGAGACAGTGACAAAGGAGCTCAAAGAGGCATCCCTCGCCCTGGACGACATTCCGGAGTCCCTCCGGGAGCTGCTGCTGACGGTCGAGGATGCCGAGAAGCGGAAGAAGGCGATCAACGAATTCAAGGGCCTGCTCAAGGACCGGCGGCCGATGTCGGCGCCGGCCGGTCGCCCACGAGCCGGTGAACGGGACCTGGAGTCTCTCGTAGCAAGCTGGAGGATTTGACCATGGCGAACACGTTCCGACTGATCCGCGGAGAGCCGCGGACTATTGCCCTGCCCAAGTACGCGGCCGATGCCATTGAGATCGGTGATCTACTCTATTGGGATGCCACGAACAATGCCGTCCGTAATGCGGAAACGGTAAGTGGGGCGGACTACGCCACCAAGAAGGCCAATTTCGCGGCGACTTTCGTAGGCGTGGCCCTCAGTGCCCATGATGCGGACACGACGGGGTACGTGCTCGTTGCCACGGACGGTGACTTCCTGTTTGCCTGCCCTAGCGGTGCGGAGTACGACGTGACTGATGGTGTCGCCATCGGCAATGGCTCGGCCGTTGCAGACCAGACCGTAATAAAAACAACTACGGCCGCGGAAATTATCGGACGAGTGCTTGAGTTGAAGCCATCCGCTCAGCAAGCGGTCGTTGTCAGAATCCGAAGCAAGCTCATGAGCTAGGAGAGGGACCATGATCAAGGCACGAGAGATCTACAAGCACTTCAAGAGCGATCCCCGGCAGTGTTTCGAAGATATCCAGGAAGCGTTGCGGCGCGGCTTGGAAGGGAAGCCCGGTGGCCTCAAGCCGGACGAGTTCTCAATTCGGGACTTGGCCGCGTACTTCGTCATGGTCGATGGCGAGCCCTTAGGGCACGACATGGTCGAAGTCTGGGCGAGTGGTCGACTCGTCGAGTCTGACGTCGTCTCCAGCAGCGCGTTCGCGGCAATCACTCAGCGTGTTGTCTATGCGGCCGTGCTCGAGGGCTACCAGCTTCCCGACACCCCGCTGAGCCGACTCGTGCGGGTGGTGCAGGCCCGGTCACGTGACAACCGCATCCCCAGCTTCACGTTGCCCTTGGCCGACGGCAAGTCGCTCGAATACGAAGAGGGTGTTGACAAACCTGCGGTGGGCATGGCGACCGAATACGCGAAGAGCCTGCCGATCAAGAAGCGGGGAGCCTGCATCAACATCACCCGCGAAACGGTCCTCTTCGACGAGACAGGCCAGGTCCTCGACGCGGCCCGCCGAGTCGGCGAGATGATCGCCCTCGAGAAGGAACGGGTGCTCACGCAGTTCGTGGCCGGACTGGTGAGTAACTGCGTCATCGAGAAACGCAAGACGGATAGCAGCGAGGCGACATCGAACCTGTTCCTGACGACGGGGCGCTGGGTCAACCAGCAAGCCAACCCGCTTGCGGACTGGACGGACATCGACGACGCGGAGAATCTGTTCCTGTCGAACACGCTTCCCGGCACCAACTTGCCGCCGATGCTGTCGTCGCGGTTCATCCTTGTGCCTCCGCAGCTCCGCACGACCGCAAACCGGATCCTCAACGCCACAGAGGTGCGTACAGGAACGAGCAACGTCGTCGCCTCCGCCAATCCACTTGCCAACATGGGCATCCAGCCTGTCGTCTCGACCCTGCTCTACAGTGAGCAGGTCGCGGCGGGGGTGAGCCAAGCGACGGCTGCAGGAACCTGGTTCTACGGCGATCTCCTCCAGGCGTTCCGGTACGTTCAGGCCTGGCCGCTCGAAGTGACGGAGACTCGCGATAGCGCGAGCCAGCGTCGAGCCGACATCCTTGTGCAGTTCGATGCCTCTGAGAGCGGAATCCCCATGGTCGTCGAACCGCGTGTGTGGGCCAAGAATACTCCGAGCTGATTGATATGACACAGAGGAGACTTTGTCATGGACCTCGTCAAACAAATTCAAGAGCTGAAACAGGTTATCCAGGACGCCCTCGAGGATGGGCGGATCACCCTCCGTGAGGCGATCATTATCGCCCGCGAGGCGGCTGATGTCGCCGCGATCCTCCTGCCGTTGATCATCGGCAAGGCCGCCGCCATGGAGGCGGAGTCCAAAGAGAAAGAATGACCAGACAGGTGAGGACCTGGCCGATGAGAGCCGCGATATTCGGGATCGTCTTATCGCTTTGTGCTCCCGCCTGTCTAGCGGGCGAGCTCCAGTTCCAGGCCACCGGTGGTGATCAGCTCACCGTCAAGGCCGTGGCCGATCAACAGAAGTGGGTCGTCCTCAACGAGAGGGTCCTCGTGGCGGCCGTCGTTGACGGCCGACTCATCGTTGAAGATTTCGCCTGGCCGCCCGCACCGCAGCCGACACCTCCCAATCCGGAGCCAGGCCCGCAGCCTGAGCCTGGCCCTCAACCGAATCCGCAACCGCAGCCGGTACCGGGCCCGAAACAAGTCCTGTGGATCGAAGAATCCTCGGAGCGGACACCGAGCCAGGCCGCGGCGATCATCGACCAAGCGATTCGCAACGCGATTCAGGCGGCCCGGTGGTCGCTGAGAGTCGTGGATGCGGATGTCGTGGACGAGACCGGAAAACCGCCCGCGGATCTTGCAGCCTACATTGCGGCGGCCAAGGCGGCGGGTTTGCCGCGCGTTTTCATAATCCAGGACGGTAAGGAACTCTATGCGGGTGCGGCCCCTTCCGATCGCTCGTCTTTTGCCTCCCTTCTCTCGCGTTACGGATTGCCGGTGGGGACCCCCGAAAAAGAGCCGGGGGTCCCTGACCGGGTCTTACAGCCCCAGCCGCCAGCGAGTGATCAGGGAGCTCAAAAGCCAAGCGCTACCCCGGGCGAGGCCTGTCCGACCGGGCAGTGTCCCGTTCCCACGGCTCCCACGGCCCCCGTGAGACGATGGAGGATCTTCCGGTGAGTGATCTTACGATCGTCATCGACGGCAAGCAGTATCACCTAGGATGCAAACCTCGACTCTTGCATCCTGGTGCTCTATATCCGGTGTTAGGTGCTGATCCCGGCCGTCCCGAAATCAAACTGATTTCCCGGGACCAATGGGCGGAAGTCGATTTTTCACATCTTGTTCCCGAGATCCTCGACCAGGACCGAACAAACGCCTGCAACGCCTTTGCCTCGATCCAGACGCTCCATGTTTTGCGGGCCCAGGCCGGGTTGCCCTACGTGAAGCTCAGTCCAGGAAATTTGTATGGGCGAATCAACGGCGGTGTCGATGGCGGGTCTTATCTTTCTGACGCCATTCAGACGCTCGAGAAGGAAGGCGTCTGCACCGCCCAAACGGTTCCCGAACTCCAGTGGCGGCAGCGGTACTGGCCGGCAAGTTGGAAGGAGGAGGCCCAGAAGTTTCGTATTCTGGAGGCCTGGGATTGTCCCAGCTTCAATCACCTGGCTTCCGCCCTGCTCTTGGGGTTCCCCGTCAATCTTGGGATCCTTGTCGGCTGGAACTTCCGGGTCGGCGAGGACGGCTGGCTGGCCGACTATCGGGGCGGGGGCGGCGGGCATGCCATGTGCGGTGTGGGCCTGTTGTATCACCGCGAAAGAAAAACCTGGGGAATTAAAGTGGCCAACTCGTGGGGCAAAAGCTGGGGCCAGAATGGCTTTGCCGTGGTGCCGGAGAGTTATTTCAAAGCTACACCATTTACGGACGGTTGGGCCGTCCGCGGAATCGTGGATCCACAAGGAGACTGGTAGGTGACGGACGACCGCTGGGCGAAGTTCGAACAAAGGCTTGTTGATATTCAGTCAGGGATTGCTGAGATCCGCACGATTTACGACGCCCACAGTCGGGCGATTGAGCGGATTGAACGCACCCTGTACGGCAACGGCGACACAGGCCTGTGTACGAAAGTGTCCGCGATTCTGTGGATTAGTACCGGGGTCGCCGGGTTTACCATCCTGCTGGCGGCCCAGGCGATTGCTGCGTGGCTTGGAGGATGAGCACTGCGTGGCTGATCATGGGCTACATCGACGATCTCAAAGCCGCACGTGATCGTTATGCCGCCGAGCTCGCGGCACGCCAGGGCACTCCTGACGTGCGATGGGACGAGTACGAACGCTTGCTTGTGGAACAGATTGACACACTGAACAGAATGATCGCCGAAGCCCAGGCAGAGTCGATAGATGGTTTAGAGACCGATTGGCACATCCGACAAGCCGCAACATGATCAGTATCACCACCTCACTCACATTCAACGATCGCGTGGACGACCAGCTCAAAAAGGCGGCGTGGCAGATGGTTGTGACGGCCACAAACATTGTCCGCAATCGGGCGATCGTCCTCGTGTCGAAGCCTGCAAAGCGGATACGCAGGGTGCGAACGCGAAGCACGAGCAAGGGCAAAAAGGGCAGCCAATACACGGAGTACGCAGGCAGTAATCCAGGACAGCCGCCACAGGTTCGGACTGGTCACGGCCGGAAGAACGTTGCCATTGAGGAACACCAGGCCCAACTGATGACGAGACTCGGAGTGAGAAAGAGTGCGGCCTACATGGCCTATTTGGAACTGGGCACATCGCGAATCGCGGCTAGACCTTGGCTTGTGCGTGCCCTCAAGGAAACAGAAGGCGTCCTGCGAACGCTACGGCTGCCATGACGACGCTCGAGGCTATCAAGAATGAGCTCGAGGTAATCGTAACCCAAGAGCATTTAAACTGGGTTGTCGCTGTGGCGCCGCCGGCCGGTTACGCCGGACCCTGCCTTGCGGTTGTGTCGTGGCGGCTCCGCCCCGGTGAGACGTCCTCCCTCTCGGCCTATCCGCTTTTGGAGGTTGAGCTCGAGGCAACGGGCATGGACGTCACCAATGCTGAGGGAGCGCGGCGGGTCTTTACCAGGCTCGCCGATGGAGGTTTTACCAGCGACGACTTTGTTGCCATCCGCGGACGCCTCGAAGATTTCGCCGTTGCGCGTGACGAGGGCCCGCGGCAGGAGCGGTGGACGGCGAGGGCGACGGTCACATTTCAGGTCCAGGAGGTGTAAGACATGGCGGTGCTTTCAGGAAAAAACGGAACGGTCACGATCGGAACGAATCAGATCGAGATCCTCCGCTGGACTTTGGACATCGAGGCGGAGGTGTCGAAATATGGGAGCGGCGGCTGGAAAAAAGCCGTCGCGGGTGTCATCGACGTGAAAGGTTCGTTCGAAGCCGTTGACTCGGCGAACATCCCGGATGCCGGGACTGAAGTGTCGCTTACGTTGACGCAGGGCACGGGCGGCAAAACATACTCCGGCTCGGCGATCGTCAAAAAGGTGAGCGTGACAGTGGTTCCCGACACCGGTGAGATTATCAAGTACAGCGTGGACTTCGAGGGAAGCGACGAGTGGACCATTACCTGAGCGGGTGAACTATGGACGGCCTTGCACGCGTCGCGGGAATTTTGGAGAGAACAATCCACGTTGGCGGGAAGGACCTCACGCTGTCCACACCGACGTTGGGGGCCTGGGCGGCGCTCGAGTCGCAGCTTGTGCAGGAGACGAACGACGTGCTTGAGAAGGCGGTGGCGGTCGCAGCGAAATTGCCACCTGATCAGAGAGCTGTTTTTTGGGAGCAGGCCCATCGGGTCGCGTCGCAGCGGTGTGCGATCACGCTCGATGACATCGCGAGGCTCCCGCCATTCGAGCAGGTCGTCATGCAGTGGTTCGTCTGTCTCCAGCGCCACCATGCGGCCGAGTTCCCGACCCTGCAAAGTGTCAGGGAGCTGCTCCTGCGTGAGTTCGGAGACGTTCCTATCGATGAACTCCAACACCAGATCGCGCAGATCGTCGAGGGCGGGTTAAAAAACTCGACTGGCCCGACGGAAGAGAGGCACCCAGCGTGAAGCGGATGAACTGGCCGGCCCTCTTCCGTTGGGCAGCCTATGAGTTCGGTTGGACTCCAGAACAGGTACTCCGGTTAACGGCCTACCAGTTGCGAATCTTACAAGGGGCGATCGGTCCCGATGAACATTACGTGACCCTCGACTACGGAGAATACGTCTCGCGAAGGGCATTACGGCGATGAGTGTTCTGGCCGAACAAGTAATCCTGTTCCGAGCTTCCGGGATCGATGCGGTAACTTCCGACATCGCCCGTGTCCGTTCGTCGCTAGACGAGACCGAATCAAAAACCCAGAAAACGTTCAAAAAAATTGGCTCCGCGATGCAGAGCGTCCTACAGGGGATGGGCATAAGCATCGGGATGGGGATCGCTTCCTCGATCGGCTCGGCGATCAGGTCGGCGGTCGGTCTCGCTACGCAGATGGAAACCCTCTCCACGTCGTTCGAGGTCCTGCTTGGCAGCAGCAGCAAGGCCAAGCAGATGATGGAGGAAATCAACAAATTCGCGGCGGCGACTCCATTCGAACAGATGGAGCTCGCCGACGTCGCCAAGCAACTCCTCGCTTATGGGACAGCCGCCGAGAACATCATCCCCACGATGCGGCAGCTTGGTGACATCGCCGCCCTCTCGGGTGCCAATCTCGGAGATCTGGCGGCGATTTACGGAAAAATCCAGCAGGGAGGCAGACTAACGACGGAGACGCTGGAGAGCTTCCAGTCGAGAGGGATCCCTATCACCCGCGAGCTCGCCAACGTGTTCGGCGTCGCCGAGAGCCAGGTCAGGGAACTCGTTTCGGAGGGCAAAGTCGGCTTCGCTGAAGTCCAGCAGGCCCTGAACCGCTTGACCGGAGAAGGTGGCCAGTTCGCCGGCGGTATGGAGCGGCTGAGCAAGACGACCGCCGGGTTATGGAGTACGGTCACCGGTAATTTCAAGACCGCCCTGGGCGAGATAGGCGGCATGCTCATCGCCGTGTTTAACGTCAAAGGGATTCTCGCCTGGGCCGGGGACACCTTGGCCCGAATCGGCGAGTGGGCGGCGGGTGTCAGGCAATGGATCAGCTTCGTCTACGAGAACTGGGATATCGCCTGGGGGATTATCTACGAGCGGGTTAATTTGGCTTTGTCGAATGCGTGGGCGTATATCGAGGCGTTCGGCAATAACATCGGTATATTGGTGCGGTGGCTGCTGGACAATTGGCGGGCGGTTTTCACGGACATCTACAACTTTACGACGACCACGGTCACGAACCTGTTCAACAACTTGACCCGGTTATGGAACGCCTTTTGGACGTTCATCAAAACGGGGCGGTGGGAATTCCGTTGGCGTCCTCTTACAGAAGGTTTCAAGTCGAGTATCAAACAGTGGCCGCAGTTTGTATCTGCCGCCGTGAAGGATTCAACACCAGAATTAGATCGCTTGACACGCTTGTGGAACGACAAGTGGCGTAAAGCGACCTCGCAAGTAGCTGAAGCGGGAAAGGAAGCGGCTGGGAAAGTGCCTGAAGAAGAATCTCCCGAAGTACCTGAAGCAGAACCTCTCGAAATACCTGAAGTAGCATCTCCCGAAAAAGTGGCTGCTCCAGTGGCTGCCGTAGCCGGAGTTGGCGGTGGTGCCGGTACAGGTGCAGTTGGGCAGGCTATGTCCGGGTTCTATGGTTTTGCCCAGCTCGCAAGTGAAATGCAGCGGCGTGCCCTTGACGAAATGCAGAAACGTCAGGTGGAGTTGGCCCAAAAAACAGCCGAAGCGGTTCAAAAGCTTGCGACAGCGGCGGAAGGCGGCGCACTGAAAGTCAAAGTGGATCAACCGATCGTAGCGACCTATGGCTAACACGTTGTTCGGCTACGTCGAGGTGTCGGGTTCGAATACCGTCAGTTATGACGCGACTTCGATCGCTCGCATCGACCGTGTCTTCGTCGGCCCCGCCGCGACCTGGCATCTTTTTGTCCGTTACATAGCCAACCGCCCTCATCCTGTGGCGAGGTGGGCATACCCCATAGCACTCCAGATTTCGCCGCTGCTCGGGGAGGCTACTAAATCAATCACTCCCCGAGACCCCGGGCGTAGCGTCATTGGTTATGACGCGGCCAGGATTCAGGTGACCTATGGTGTCAATGGTCAAGCGATTGCTATTTGGCCTCAGGGGATTGATCTTCCACCGCGGCGCCCCGGCACGTGGCTCGAGCTGAAACTCGAAAGCGGTGGTGAGTTTATGTTCGTCGAAGGAGCGGCAAAGTGGGCGGATAACCCCAACGGTTATCCCGACGAGCCTGTTCCCGGTCCGACATCAGCAGCCGCCAGGTACTACGTGCCGCAGCAAAAAATCACGGTCGTTTGGCATAATGTCCTGATCCTGCGGGCCAAGGAACTCGACAAGATGGTTGGAAAAGTGAACAGCCATCCGTTCCTCGGCAAGCCCCCGGAGACGCTCCTTTTTGAGAGCTACAACTTGGCTATGGAGAACACCCTTGACCTCGACTTCCCTGTCCGCTGGGCGGTGACTTGCAACTTTATCTATCGCGGCATCGTCGTCGGCGGACACGTGTACGGTTGGAATCACGAGCTCAGGCACGATGGCTGGAAGGAGGTCATCGTCGAGACAGGAAGCGGTCCTGGAAAACGCTACGAGCCGACGAGTTTCAAGTGGATGTTCATGTGAGGTGAACGATGATCACGATTGACCTGGCGTTTCGACACGACGACGCAGAAAAGTTTCGCGCCGACTTCACCGACACGGTTGACGTCACTCGCACGGGAAGCAAAGTGATGGCCGTCTCAAAGACGGTCGGAACGACGGTGGTCACGATACCGCTGAGTGATCTCGCGTCCCCTGGATACGCCTTCGTCAAAAACGTCGGCGCGTCGGGGACCATCGACTTCGGATTCAATGATGGCACGCAACGGTCGCTCATGTCGCTGCAACCCGGCCAATTCGGCGTCTTTCCTGTAAAACCGGGCCTGACGCTCGGCGCTGTGGCAACCCAGGCTGGTTGCGAACTGTTTGTGCTTATATACGAGGCATAATCACCGATGCCGAAACCGAGCCCTCGCAAAGGCAAACCGATCACCGCAAGCGACATCCAGTATCTTGCGGATGCCGCAGCAAAGGGGACTCGCGCTGACGGGGACAGCATAGAGACATCCGCAGGAACACTCGTCGCACGCAGGCCGGAGACCTACGTTGCACTTGTGGAGTTTGTCGAGACGAAGTGGGTCGCGCGCACTGTCGGAACGCAACTGTTCCTGTACGCGCCAGCGAAGTTGATCGGGTTTTCGCATGCGGGCGGCTGGGCCGTTCCAAGATATGAGGGAGCGATCGTCGGGGTTTGGCGGCCATGGCCGGCGTCTGTCCCCAACGGCAGCGAAATCCCGATTGGAGTGAAACGGGCTCACGCATGGTATGACCCCGCCTCATCGCGATGGATCGTCATCGACGCGTATGAGAACTTTATCGAGTGCGTTCTAGACCAAAACCTCTACGGTTGTAGTACCGCATCGGCGACGACCCGGGACGGAGACACGATGGACGTCACCGACGACTTCGGCGTCGTGACGGCATGGCGGTGGTCACTCCAGGACGATCGCGGCTATTACGCCCCGGCTGGCACCGTCGTCCTGTGCCGCTGGATGGCGGATAGGCAGCATTGGAGCGTGTTCTTTCTCAAGCACTGCCTCGAAGGCAGCAGTATGAGCGATAGCCAGCCGCCATCATCGTCGGGTCCGCCGTCGCAATCATCAGAAAGCCTTCCGTCGCAGTCATCGTCCGCCCCGAGCGAATCGAGTGCGCCGAGTCAATCAAGCGCTCCGTCCGAGAGCAGCCAGCCGAGCGAAAGCAGCGCACCACCGTCGGAAAGCCAACCGTCGTGGTCGGGTTCGGACAAATCGTCCGCCATCGTGCCAGCTTCCTGGTCGCCCACGGGCTACGTGGCCCTCTTCATTCACGAGATGCCGGAGGTGCGGTTCGATGACGTCATGATTGTGCAGGTGCCGCAGGAAGATCACGAGATAGCCATCGACCCGCGGTTCGTCGAGGTGTGCGAACGCGGAACGATCGAAGTGTGCGGCATCGCGTGCGATAAGCCAATTGCTGTCGGTGCACGTGCCGTGACAGACCGCGTTCGCCTGCGGTTCGCTGAGCAGGACCCGGAGCACGCCGTGCGGCTGGTAATTCGGCTAACGGGAATTCGTCGCGGCTTCGCGGGCAAGCGGTTCCCGCGGAGGACGCGCGAACAGTTCCTCGCTAACGAAGCGTTTATCAACTCCGCATATCCCAGCGATCCGAGGGCAGAATGAGCTGGGGATCCGCGAAAAGTTGGTCTTCCGTAAGTGAAAGCATGGCAAGCTCGGCGAGCTTGTCCGAGAGCCTCTCTGACTCGCTGAGTGGATCGCCTTCCGTCAGCCTTTCGGAGTCGCTGTCGGTCAGCGTTTCAGGGTCCGTGAGCGGTTCGCTAAGTGCGTCAGCCAGTCCCTCTGGGTCTGCGAGCGGCTCTCCATCAGCCAGCCTGTCCGCGTCACAAAGTGGTTCGCTGTCCGAAAGCGGGTCGCCCTCGGCCAGTCTGTCGGGAAGTCCTTCGGCTTCACCGAGCGGGTTGCTATCCGCCAGTCTTTCAGGGTCGCTGTCCGCCAGTGTGTCGGGTTCCGTTAGTGGCTCTCCAAGTGTTTCAGGGAGCGGATCAGCTTCCGTCAGCCCGTCGGGATCATCCAGTGGTTCGCCATCGGCATCCGCAAGCCTGTCAGCAAGCGGTTCAGTGAGCAGTTCTCCGAGTGTATCGGGCAGTGGTTCGGTCAGTCCTTCGCCAGGCAGTTCGGTCAGTGGATTGTCCAGCAGCTCGGCCAGTGCCACAAGCTCCTCTCCGAGTGGCTCGGTTAGCCAGGGTTCTGCATCGGCGTCCGGATCCGGGTCGGCTCCACCGCCGCCACCACCGCCGAGTTCTGGAAGCGCCATCAGCTCCACTAGCTCCGCGTCGTTCAGTTCCTCGGCGTCCAGCGCTAGTACGACAAGCGGCTCCAGTTCCAGCACGTCCGCCAGTGCCAGCAGCGGTACCCTGCCGAGTACATCTGCATCCTCATCATCTTCGTCATCCTCATCATCGTCGAGTGCAGGTTATTGCGTGCCTGCAAATCAAATCACCACCAATGAATCGTGGTGGTACTACCTGGGACAAACGTACTACCGATACGATGTCAGCCACACTTTGACAAAGTCGCAATCGTCTCCCAGCTACTACAAATTCACCTGGTCTGGCCCCTACAGCCAGCAGGCCTGGGTTGAGTTGGATCTCTCCACGGGCAAGATGCGATGTTACTTTTACATCAAGCGATATGGAGACAATGTCTATATCGAGGCTCTTTCAGTCTGGAAACCGTTCACTTATTACGGGCAATTCGGGGCATCCTTTAATGAATGGGAGATTCTCACGAACGCAAATGAAGCGCTTGTGACCGTGAGCATCCCATGTCAAGTTTAGGAGCACAGATATGGCCCAGTGGCTCGATGCTCAAACTCTTGAACAGTGCAAACAACAAATACGTGGTGGTCTCACCGCACGCTCCGCACTTATGCGTGAAATTGCTGACGCACTGGTGCAAGATCAGTTGTCGATTGTTCCGGCCGTGGCAGACATCATAACGAACCGGGAACGTGGCGGAGATGAGTGCGATTTGATTGCAACACTCCGGGATCGCCTGCGAGACAACGCTCCGCGTCTGCGATTCGATCCAGAAAAGGCCGAATTGATTATTGCCATACAGATGAGGATTGTTCCACGTTTACTGAGGACGCTTGACGCCTTGCTTGCTGGAAAGGGCCTATGAGTCAGATAGATCTGAAAGATTTCGTTGACCGCGTCTACGTCATCAACCTGAAGCGGCGCCCAGATCGCTTGCGGGCCTTCTTTCAGCGGCTCCAGAAATATGGCTGGCCGTTCAAAGAGCCAATCGTCTATCCA
>NZ_JACIYL010000080.1 GCF_014359955.1 Thermogutta sp.
ATGTCCGCTTTCAGGTCCCTAAATGCACACGCCTCACGTGTGCAGCCTGGCGTGTCATCCTTCGGATAGAAATAGAGTACCACCGGCCGACCACGAAGACTCTTCAGATGGATCGTTTCGCCTGTGTCGGAAGGCAATGTAAAGTCAGGGGCTTCCACTCCCGCTTCAAGCCAGTCAGCCATCGATCTTCCTCCGACTTACTTCGAGAGACTTTGCTGCTTGGTCACCACCTCACGCAATGAGCGCTGCATAACCTGGGAGACGGCATGAGCGGAGACAAACTCCCGAGGTTATTGCCGCGGATGGAATCTTTCTGCTCGTCACCACCGGAAGGATGGCCCGTCGCGTCGGACCGACAATCCGGTCCCATTTTCTGTGCCAGCTTGAGGAATTATAGACGCCGGGGCAAAGGTGCGTCGTGGACAGGCAGCCTCCACCAGGAACAGGACGAGGAATAATACGAGCGGTGCGCAAAGAGACCTGACCCAAATTGACGTTGGCAACGGACGGGGGAACCCTGGCATCTGGTTTATACAGCCCCGAGGCCCGATTCGGTCGGCAAGAGCCAAGATGGCTGCCCTGGTTGATGATCGCCCCTACGGGATGGGATGGGACTCTGAATAATTGATGGCGGCTGGGGAATATTCACTTTTCCCTCTACTTGCAAAGCGAGCGATACGATTATATGATAGGCTAGGATTCTCAAAGTGCAGTCCTTTGGTGCGTATGATGAACCGCGTCTGGTCCTACTACCGGTTTTACTTTAGCCCGCCTGGTTGCGGGGCCGGTGGAGGTCCATAAACGGTTCGAATCATAACCGAAAGAAACCCCAGCCCTGGCAACCAAAAAAGGTTACCAGGGCTTTTTGTTTGGAATTGGGGGTCTGGATCGTTAATGCCACATCGACCTGGGTGACCAAGCGCGAAAGGAGACTGAGTCATGATTGTTGTCATGCAGAAGGGAGCCACAGAGCACGAGATCAACTACGTCGTCGAACGCGTGCAATCCCTCGGACTGCGTCCCCACGTCATTCATGGGACGGAACGGACTGTCATAGCGGCCATTGGCGACAAGCGGGACGAGCACCGTGCCTCTCTAGAAAGCTGTCCGGGCGTGGCCGAGGTGATTCCCATTCTGGCACCCTACAAGGTAGCGAGTTTGGAGGTCAAACCTGAACGTACCGTGGTACGTGTGGGGCCATTCATAGCTGGAAATTCCCACATTGGCGTGATTGCGGGGCCCTGCTCTGTTGAGACCGAAGAGCAGACCTTGTCCACAGCACGGGCGGTCAAAGCTGCCGGAGCCACGGCGCTTCGGGGTGGTGCGTTCAAACCACGGACGAGTCCCTACAGTTTCCAGGGACTTAAAGAAGAGGGGCTTAAAATACTCGCTGCCGCCCGGGAAGAGACCGGCCTGCCCATCGTGACCGAAGTGATCACACCAGCCGATGTTCCCGTAGTGGCCAAATACGCGGACATTCTGCAAATCGGGGCGCGCAACATGCAGAATTACCGGCTTTTGGAAGAGGCAGGCTGTGCGGGCAAGCCGGTTCTTCTCAAGCGCGGTCCGGCAGCCACCGCGGAGGAGCTTCTGCTGGCGGCGGAATACATTCTGAACACGGGCAATCACAACGTGATCCTCTGCGAACGGGGAATCCGCACGTTCGAGTCGCACACACGGTACACGCTTTCCCTGGCGACGGTCGTTTGGCTGCACCAGAGGACGCATCTTCCCGTCATTGTGGACCCGAGCCACGGCACAGGACACAGCGCGTTGGTGCCCCAGATGGCTGCCGCAGCCGTCGCTGCAGGTGCGGATGGGCTTATCATTGAAGTGCACCCACGGCCGGAAATGGCCCTCAGCGACGGTTTTCAGTCTCTTACGTTCGAGCAGTTCGAAACCACGATGGAACTTTGCCGAAAAGTGGCGGAGGCTTTGGGCAGAGTTCTGGGGGCAGGCGTTCCCGCCACGTGTCAGTGAATGAAGGACACGCAGGGTAAGTCAACGCGGCCTGGCGGAAGAATCGTGCCGCCCGGCAAGTGGCTTGTCCCTTAATCCTGGACGGCCCGCTCGTTTTGCAGGCCCGACTTTGCTATA
The DNA here is from genome assembly GCF_014359955.1 of Thermogutta sp. GTDB lineage: Bacteria > Planctomycetota > Planctomycetia > Pirellulales > Thermoguttaceae > Thermogutta. Next base: position 2,098 of record NZ_JACIYL010000080.1, read on the forward strand.
TTGTGGACGAACTGTCGGTGTGGGGCGTCCGCGGCCTACTCTCTTCTGCGGAACTTATATGGGGAAAACTTTGTGACGGAGGACCCGCTTATGGCTATCGCGGAATTCGATCTTCTGCCGGAAGTTCGGGAATTTCTCGAAAAGAAGCGCTTTGGTGGCGTGATCGGTAGCAAAGAGGTTTTCTCCCAGAAGGGAGAGACCTTCGTGACCCGCGATCCCGGGACGGGTGAGGTGTTGGCCGAGGTCGATAATATGCAACCAGAAGAGGTAGACCAGGCCATCAATGCTGCGTGGAAGGCGTTCCGCGAGAGCGGCTGGCCTACAATGACCGCCCACGAGCGGGGTGCGTTGCTTCATCGGTGGGTCGAAGCGGTGGAGAAGCGGAAGCGGGTGCTTGCCCAGATCGAGGCGCTCGATTGTGGAAAGATCTATCGGCAGGCTGAGGCAGACGTTCAGAATTTTATTGACACCATGCGTTACTTCATCGAGATGTCGCTTCACATCGAGCGCCGTGCTACTCTGGCGGTGCCGCGGTATGAGGCATACTCGTACCGCGCGCCATGGGGTCCCTGTGGGTTCATTTTTCCGTGGAATTTTCCCATTTTGCTCGTGGGCTGGGGAATTGCACCGGCTCTGGCTGCAGGGAACACGGTTGTTATCAAACCAGCGGAGGACACGCCGCTGTCCACGCTGTTTGTGGCTCATCTGGCGAAAGAGGCCGGTATTCCCGACGGCGTCATTAACGTGATTCCCGGCATTGGTGAAATCACCGGGGCGGCCCTGGCACGGCATCCGGGTTTAAGGCGAATGTCCTTCACAGGATCGCCAGAGGTGGGCCGATTGGTTGCGGAGGCCTGTGGCCGGAACCTGGTTCCGGTAAAGCTGGAATTGGGCGGGAAGGGAGCTGCCGTCGTCTTCGACGACGTGGATCTGTCCGACACTGTGGAAAAACTGGTACGGGCTGTTACGTTCCATTGTGGGCAGGTCTGTTGTACAGCCACGCGATGGATCATTCAGAAATCGATCTATGACAAATTCGTAGAGCAGGCTGTGGAGCGGCTGCGGTCCCTGAAGATCGGTCATGAATTGGAGCCCCGAGTCGATGTGGGACCGGTCGTCAACGAAAAGCAGAAGAAGCGAATCCTTTCCTATATCGAGCGCGGGCGGCAAGAGGGGGCTGAGGTGATCCTTGAGGGGGGTGAGGCGGAAGTGCCGGGTAAGAAAGGCTTCTATGTCAAGCCTGCCTTGCTGGCCGGGTCGCTTAAGAATGTTGCGGCGCAAGAGGAGATTTTTGGCCCGGTGGCCTACCTGACTCCCTTCGATGACGAGCAGGACGCTATTGCCAAAGCGAACGATACGGACTACGGTCTGGCCAACAGCGTGTGGACGAGCGATTTGGAAAGGGCTCGTCGCGTGGCGGAAGCTATGGAGGCTGCCAATAGCTGGATCAATGCCCATAACCTTTTCCCTCACGGAGTGCCCTACGCCGGGATTAAGAAAAGCGGGCTGGGCGGCGGCGTCCTCTCCGAACAGACGTTCTTTGATTATTTGCGCAGCACGTCTGTCGTCCGACCGCTGGTGTGAGCAGAGGCCGCCAGATGGTTCGCGCTTGTGAATAGAGGGGCTCTGATTAAACTGGAGAATGTGTCCGTGTCGCCCGAATGGGGTGATGCCCGGACCGGCTGGGTTACGCCGCTTTGGGCAGAATCGCTGTTCGTGTGGTAGACTTTCCTTGGTGCAGCTATAATAGGCCACTTTACGGCTCGTGTGAGGGATTCGGCGAGGTAAGGAAAAGGTCTGGTTGAGAGGCAACGCTCTTTTATGACGGGCAAGCGCCTCGAGGTAATGAATTTGCCCAGTTTGGACGAGCTGAGGTGAGGCACCTTACGGGACGAGCACCTTGAGGATAGACATCGATGGGTAAAGGCCTCTGCATCTTCGGAATGGTTGGAAGTGCGCTGTTAATCCTCCTGTTTGGTCTCGACCTGGCCCTCGGAATCCCTTTTGGACGCGTGAGTGTCGTCATGGATATAGGGTTTATTGCTGCTTCGTTACTGCTGGGCGTCGCCGGCTTCCTTACTTTTCGCGAAATCCCCTGAATCGGCTTCCGGCTTTCTATTCTCGCCTCTCGTTTGAACGTTCACACTCGTGTTCTCTCACCGCAATGCTCTGATTCTGTCACTCGTCTTTTTGATGGGTGAAAATGCCCAGGAAGCTGCTGTGAAAAGCCCGGCTTCACCGGAAACTCGCTATCGTTTCACTGCTGGATGTCACGGTCTCGCCTAACCGCGTTGACGATTGCCTCGACCACCCCGGGGATCGTGTACGTCCGGGCTTCCGCGGCGGGTTCCAAGCCGTGCTCACGTAGGACAGCCGACGTAATGGGGCTGATGCTGGCGATGCGGACGCGCGGTAAGTAATTGCCGAAAAGACGGACGACCGCCCCGGCGATGGAGGGGCTCGTGGCGGTGATCCAGTGAATCCGTCCGTCTTTGAGGAGACGTTCGACTTCCGGGGAAATAGTGGTGACGTCCCGGCTTTCGTAGGCGGCGACCTGATGAACATCCCAACCGCCCCGTCTCAGTTCGTCGTAAAGTACCGGCCTGCCCCGATTCGCCCGAACGAGCAGGATTTTTCCCCGGGTGGGCAGGCGATTCAGCTCCTCCGCAAGCTTTTCCGCACAAAATTGAGCAGGAACAAGGTCCGCGCGCAGGCCGAACTGCCCCAACGCGGCTGCGGTTCCGGGGCCGATAACGGCGATGTGCAAACCTCTCAGCCGACGGGCGTCTCCGCCCAGGTGAAACAGCCGTTCCATGAAAAATCGCACGCCGTTTCCGCTCGTGAAAACGAGCCACTGATAGGAGTCCAAAGAGGAAATGGCGTCGTCCAGGGGCCGCGGATCAGAGACCGGAAAGATCTCGATGACCGGATGAATGACCACATGGGCACCAAGAGACTCCAACAGGTTCCGCAATTCGGCGGCTTGCTCCTCGGCTCGGGTAATCAGGACGCACTGTCCGAACAGCGGCTGCCGCACATACCACGCTTCGGTTGGAGCTTCACGTGCCGTTTCACCCACGATGATGACAGCGGGTGGTTTGATCTGGGCGTGGGCAATGAGTTGAGGAAGCTCGCCAAGAGTCGTCTTGAAGGTTTGCTGATCCGGCCAGCCGCATCGTCTGACCAGCACCGCAGGAGTGGCAGCGGATTTGCCATGAGCGATGAGTTGTCGCGTCCATTCGGGGGCAGAGCGGACGCCCATGTAATAGATGAGCGTGCCTGGAAACCTCGCCAGAACATCGTAGTCGAGGTGGCTTTCGCCCTTGTAACTGTGTTCATTTCCCGCAACAAACGCCACGGCGGAAGCCTGGTCCGCGTGTGTCAGCGGGATTTCTGCGAGCGAGGCAGCCGCCAGGGCTGCGGTGATCCCTGGAATGATGACGGTCGGGATACCTTGCTGTCGCAGGAAAGAAGCCTCCTCAGCAAAGCGGCCGAAAATGAGCGGATCGCCCCCTTTCAATCGCACCACCGTCTGACCGTCACGCGCCGCTGCGAGGATCAATGCGTTGACTTCCTCCTGGGAAAGAACCCGCCCCTGACTGTGGTGACCTAGCGGAATCCGTCGCGCCTGCTTGGGAGCATACTCGAGAAGAGCGGGGTCCACCAGATAGTCGTAAATGACGACATCGGCTTTCTGAAGGCACTGAATGCCCCACAGGGTGATCAGTCGAGGATCACCCGGCCCCGCCCCCACCAGGTAAACGGTCCCTGGTGAGGTCTTCTCCAATTCCATTCGTTTTTGCCTATCAGTCATCGCAGTGGGACCCCCGAATCGGCCACGGTTTGCTCTGTTGAGTTTGGAACTGTTGTGGCTAAAATGGTAATAGGCAAAATATGGAAAAAAGTGGTTGGCGGGCGGGTCACACCGCCGGGGGAGTTAGAAACGTTCCTGTTCCTCGTCGAGGCCCAAATGGCATCTGAAACTCCTGCACAGGCTGTTGGTAATGTGCCGCCGGAACCAAGCCCGGCCAAGCGAAAGCGACTCAAAGAATGCTTTGAGTACGGCAATCGCATAGCGGCTCAAGAGAATTTCGATTATGCCGCCGACGTCTACACCGAGTGTGTCGTGGGAGAGCCGGGCAATGCGCTGTATGTACAGGCCTTCTTAAGCAATCTTAAGAAGAAGTTCAACAATAACAAGCGCGGAAAAACGTTTGGATTCTTTAAGCTGGCCCCTCTCAAGGCCGCGCTGAGGAAGGCCGTTCACAGCAAAGACTGGGTGAATGTGTTCCGGATCGGCGCTGAGGCGCTCAAGATCAACCCATGGGACACCGGTGTGCTCACGGCACTCTCCCAGGCGTGCGAGCAATGCGGGTACCATGAGGCGCAACTCGTTTATCTCAAGCAAGCGCTCGATGCCAACCCCAAAGATGTGGAAATGTGCCGGCGCTGTGCCCGAACCTTGGCGGAGCTGAATCTTTATGACCAGGCCATCGCCATGTGGCACAAGGTCGAGCAGCTCAAGCCGAACGATCCGGAGGCTCCCAAGGCGATTGCCGATCTGACGGTTCGTAAGACGATCATAGTGGGGGGCTACGACGACACCGGCGAATCCCGGCGCCGCATCGAAGCGGTCGGTGGGGAGGTTCGAACGCCGGATGCCTTGAGTCGTCGCGAGCGGCTGGAGTTGGAGATCAAGCGACAACCCACGAATTTGCCGCTTTATTATGAATTGGCTGAAATTTATGTCCGTGATGGCGAATACGGCAGGGCCGAGCAGTTGATGGCCAAGGCGTACGAAATCACGAAAGACGTGGCTGCCAAGGAAAAACTCGAGGACTTGCAGCTTCGTCGGCTCCGTCAGGCCCTGGCCGAAGCAGAAAAGGAATACCGCAGTAATCCATCGGACCAGACAAAACAGAAGATGGTGGCTGCCCAGAAGACGCTCTGGGCGAAAGAGCTCGAAGTGTACAAGGATCGCGTGGAACGGTTTCCGAACAATCTGGCGTTCCGCTTCGAGCTGGGGGTGCGTTACCAGCTTAACGAAATGTATGAAGAGGCGATCAAACAGTACCAGATCGCCCAGACAGACCCCCGGCGGAAGGGAGTTTGCTTGCTCAACCTGGGTCAGTGTTTCGAGAAAATCGGTCAGCATCGTCTGGCCATGAAGCATTTCGAGGACGCGGTCCAGGAGATTTCCGACCGCGACGCCGAGAACAAGAAGCGGGCTCTCTACTCTGCCGCAGTTCTGGCCTACCGTCTCAAGGACTACCGGAGGGCCGAACAGCACGCGAGCGCTCTGGCAGCCATGGATTATTCCTACCGGAACGTCGGAGAACTGCTGGACAAAATTGCCAAGCGGCTGGAAGCTCAGCGGGGAGGTGCCCCGGCCGAGGAAGAGGCGGTGGAAGTGGAACTGCCCCCTGGACAAGACGAAGAATAGGCTCGATAATGAGGTTTTTCACAGCGTAGGATGGATTTCGGCAGGGTTGTCATTGTCCAGATTGGCTACTGGGTGCTCTGAAGGATATGCCCAACACAAAAAGTGCGAAAAAACGTCTGCGGCAGAACATCAAGCGGCGGCTCCACAATCGCTCCATCAAACGTGCTACCCGGACGCAGTGCCGCAAAGTGCGGGAAGCGGTGGCCGCGGGTGACCTGGCCCGCGCGGAAGAGGAATTGCGCAAGGCCTACAAGCTCCTTGATCGAGCAGGCGTTAAACGCATCATCCATCCGAATGCTGCGGCAAGAACCAAGGCACGCCTCGCCGCTAAGGTGAACAGTCTGAAGGCGTCGGCCGCGGCCTCAGGGGCCGCCCAATAGCCCCCGATAATGTCGGGCGGGTGCCGCCCTGCAGCTCTTTTGTCAAACTTTTAGCGCGCCTGGGGCGCGCAAGTTGTTTCTCGATCGTTGGGTCGGCTTCGCGCTTTTCTGCGGTTCTGCCGAGGCGATCTCTCAGTTGCCCCTTGTGAGCCTCGTCCAGCGATAGAGTGTCTATCGAGCTGACAGGAGTTGCGGGCAGCCCGGCTGGATCAGTGCTCAGTAGACACCCGATCGTACGGCACGTTTTCAGCCTGCGCACAGGTCGCCGACTTTACCGCTCCTTGATGAGGGGACGTTAGAATGGACGCGGCGTCGGTCAGTACCGAAATAAATCCCGCCCAATGGGGCTGAAGCACGGCGCCATCGGCGGCATAATAGAAGGAGTTGGCCGGTCCTTGCCCAGAACTTGAAAAATGGGTTCATACATGTCCACACCCAAGTACTATCCAGAATTCACAAAGTTTGCAGAGCTGGCCGAGGGGGTTGACCTTGTCCCAGTTTATCGCCGCCTCGTCAGTGACTCCCTGACGCCGGTGTCGGCGTTCCACAAGCTGGACGCCGGCCGGTGTGCGTGCCTTGCCGAGAGCGTCACCGGGGGCGAAAAAGTCGGCCGGTATAGTTTCCTCGCCACGCATCCCTTTTTGGAGGTGGAAGCCTGGGACCGGCGTGTCATTGTTAACTCCTACACGGGTGTTTCCGCCTCGGGGGCCCCCCTCCTGGAAACGAGGCAGTATGTCTGCCAGAACCCCATCGAGGAGCTCCGCAAACGCGTGGAAAGCCTGCGGGTGAGAATGCTCCCCGAACTTCCCCCGTTTTGTGGGGGTGCCGTAGGGTACGTGGGGTATGACGTTGTCCGGTACTATGAGCGGCTGCCGAACACGCCGCCCGACGATCGCCACATCCCGGACCTGTCCTTCGGTTTCTACGACAGGATGGTCATTTTCGACAACGTGACCAAAGCCCTCATTGTGGTGGCGCTGGCCCACGTCCGCCATCCTGGTTGGAGCCTGGCCGACGCCTACGAGGATGCCTGCCGGAGGATTGACGAAGTCATCGAACGTTTGCGCGACACACCGGCGGACCTCGAACCCTTCGACATTCCCATCGAAGGGGAACCCACGGTCCAGTATCGATCCAACTTCACACAGGAACAATTCGAAGAGGCCGTTCGCAAGTGCATTCGCTACATTGAAGCGGGCGATATTTTTCAGGTGGTGATCAGCCAGCGGCTGGAGGTGGACCTGCAGGCCCACCCGTTTGAGGTGTATCGGGCATTGCGGGTCATCAACCCCAGCCCGTTCATGTTCTATGTGCGAAGCCCCAGCGTGACACTGGTCGGGAGTTCTCCTGAAATCCTGGTCCGGGTAGTCGGCCGACAGGTGACGACCCGCCCATTGGCGGGTACCCGCCCCCGAGGCAAATCCGAGGAAGAGGATCGGCGGCTCGCGGAAGAGTTGCTGGCCGATCCTAAAGAGCGGGCGGAGCATGTCATGCTCGTGGATTTGGGGAGGAATGACCTCGGGCGGGTGTGCCGGTTTGGTTCGATTAAGTTGACCGACGTCATGACGATCGAACGCTACAGCCACGTAATGCATATCACGTCGAATGTGACCGGAGAACTGGCACCAGGACGAACGGCCTTTGACGCCCTTCAGGCGTGCCTGCCGGCCGGAACAGTGTCAGGTGCTCCCAAAGTCCGGGCGATGGAGATCATCGACGAGATCGAACCCCACAAACGGGGGCCCTATGCGGGCGCCGTGGGGTATTTTGACTTCAGCGGGAACATGGACACATGTATCACGCTCCGGACCATCGTGGTCCAGGGCGACAAGGCCTATGTCCAGGCCGGGGCAGGAATCGTGGCGGATAGTGATCCCCGCCAGGAGTGGCAGGAAACCCTCAACAAGGCGAGGGGATTACTCAAAGCGATTGAAATTGCCCAGAC
>NZ_JACIYL010000800.1 GCF_014359955.1 Thermogutta sp.
GCTGAAAAGATTCACCGTTGCGGTGCCCGCTGGGACCAAGGAGTCATCAACTGGCACGGTGTCAACATTGCCCAGGGATTCCGCGCCCCGGGCATTTTCTATCAACAGGCAGGCGATTGGGCACTTCTTCAACGAGCGTACGACAACTACCGCGAAGTCCGCGAGCGCTACGGTCAGGTCCCGGGAGGACTCTACGGTGCCGACGAGAATTGCCGGCCGGGATACAGCGATCCGCGTCAGGCCGCGGAAACCTGCGCCATGGTGGAAATGATGTATTCCTGCGAGCTGCTCGTTCGGGTCAGCGGTGATCCACTTTGGGCCGACCGATGTGAAGATGTTGCGTTCAATTCCCTCCCGGCCTCGATGACGCCCGATCTGAAGGCCCTCCGCTATCTCACGTCACCCAATCTGGCCGTGTCCGACGCATCCAACAAAGCCCCAGGTGTTCAGAACTCGGGGCCGATGTTTTTGTTCGACCCCTACGGCCATCGCTGCTGTCAGCACAACGTATCGCACGGATGGCCGTATTTCACAGAGCACCTCTGGATGGCGGCTCCAGGTGATGGATTGGCAGCCGTGCTGTATGCCCCCAGCAAGGTCAAAGCATACGTCGGCAAAAAAGGCGTGGAGGTGGAAATCAACGAGAAAACGCTTTATCCGTTTGATGGGACGATCGAACTTGCGGTACAGACTTCTGAACCTGTGGCATTCCCGCTTTATTTGCGGATTCCCACGTGGTGTCGCGAGGCTGCGGTCAGGGTACATGCCGGGAAGCAAAATGAGGATTTCCAGTACAAGGGATCTCAGGGCGGCCAGTGGATCGTTTTGCGGCGAATCTGGCAGTCCGGCGACGGGGTGACCCTCCAGTTGAAGCGGGAAGTGACTCTCACGCGCTGGGAAAAAAACCACAACAGCGTTTCAATAAACTATGGGCCGCTGACATTCGCCCTGAAGTTTAACGAGCGTTACGTTCGCCACGGCGGCACAGACAAGTGGCCCGCCTGGGAAATCTATCCAGACAACGAATGGAACTATGGCCTGGTGATCGATTGGGAAAAGCCCGAAGGAAGTTTTACGGTCGTTCCTCGCCCATGGGACGGCGTTTCCCAACCATTTACGCCGGAATCCGCCCCTATCCTCATAAAAGCCAAAGGTCGAAAAATCCCACAGTGGAAACTGGATGAATTTGGTCTCGTGGCGCCGCTTCAGCCGAGTCCGGTGCGAGGTGAGGGACCGGTTGTCGATCTGGATCTGATCCCGATGGGTTGCGGCCGACTGCGCATCAGCGCTTTTCCTGTCATTGGTGAAGGGCCAGACGCCGTCATCTGGAAGGAGCCGCGCAAACCGCCCCATCAGGCATCCCATTGCTTTTCGGGCGACACGGTCGCTGCTCTCAGCGACGGTCTGGAACCGAAGCACTCTTTTGATCAGGACATCCCACGCTTTACCTGGTGGCCCCATCGCGGAAGCGAGGAATGGGTTACTTACGAATTCGATAGCCCGCGTGAGGTTTCCAGGGTGGCGGTCTATTGGTACGACGACACGGGTCATGGCCAATGTCGTGTCCCTGAACGCTGCCTTGTGGAATGGTGGGACGGTGAGAATTGGCAGCCCGTCAAGCCGCAGGCAGAATGCGGCGTGGAAAAAGATCGATACAACGAGCTTGTTTTTAATCCCGTGAAAACCACTCGACTTCGTCTGCTCGTCAAGTTACGGCCTGGGTTTTCGTCAGGAATTCTCGAATGGAAAATAGAGTGAGCGCGATACCGCTGGTCAACCCGCAATGAGTTGGGCTGTGTACGTCAAGATCATTCGGGATACACGCTGGCAACTTCTTGTCAGTGCCGCTCTGCTTTTCGCGTTTGCCTGGCTCTTCGTCTGGATGAACAGTCTCATCAAAATTGGACTGTGGTCCACGTTTCTCGATATGCTTCCCAACTTCGTGCACAAGTTGATGCCGGTACCGGCCAA
>NZ_JACIYL010000801.1 GCF_014359955.1 Thermogutta sp.
CCGAAGGCCCATGTTGGCGAGAACTCGGCTGAACATGACGGCCGTCCGGCGGAACGTCTTCCGCAGGTTCTGTTGCTCGGTTGTCCAGTTGAAGTACCAGGGGTTTGTTCCGTCTTCAAAATCGCCGTTGACAAACAGGTTTTTCGAGGTCCCAGCTCCCGAGTTGGGATCTCCGGATTGTTCAACCAGCCGCACCGTGTCCACGCGAAGACGCACTTCCGGCTGGCCCACATGGAGATAAGCCTGCCAGCCTTCTGGATAAGCATTCGTCACTGTGAAACTGAGCCGGACTTCCGACCACTGATCCGGCGAGAGGATCACGTCTTTACCCCGGGCCAGTCGAGTCCACGGTGGGCCAGCCTGCTCCACTTCCAGACGCACAGACGCGGGTTTTCCTAGCGGTTTGACCCAAGCGCTGAAGGTGTACGTCTTTCCTACAGATCCGCTAGCTATTTTTTGTCCGAGTTGCGCCCAAGGTACAGTGGCCATGGTAACTTCGGCACAGGCACGACCCTCGTGGTGGTCGTCCGTGACGACCCGGAAATCGGGTACAGCGTCAGGTTCCTTCACAAAGTCGAAGGGGAGAAGCTGGCAGAACACAATTTGTCCTTGTCTGGTTTCCCCAAGGACATCGCATAATTTTTCCGCTCCTTCAGCCAGGACTGGAAGGTTTCGGGGATCGCGATTGTGAACGTCTGCCGGCGCGATTCCAGCAAAGACGCTGGCAAAGGATGGTTGCGTGAAAAAGGAATTGATGTATTCCCTGGACTCCGTTCTCACCACAGCCGGGAGGAACGAGTTCACCTCGTTTCCTTCCATCCCCAAAAGGAGCATGCGGCCGCCAGCCGCCAGCCAGTTTGCGATCACTTCTCGTTTTCCCAGGAGTTGCTTCTCCGCACCTCGCCCGACAACCAGCACGTGTTCAGAAGTGAGTTTTTCTACCGGAACTTCAGCAAGTGGGACTCCCAGTTGGGTCAGGTACACCCTGCCGGACTGGTCCCCCACATAGACGGCGCGCCGCTCCGGAGGTGCGGAAAGGTCGCCTGTGGTCAGGTAGCGAAGCATATTGACAACGATCTGTTCCGCGACTGGGTCGCGTTCGGTCCGACCCGTAACATCGAGCTGGCAGAACAGGACGCAGCCTTTGCCCTCTCGATATTCCACAAGTGGGGTGTATTGGGAAGCGAAACCGCCGTCCAGGATCGGAAGAAAGTCGCCTCGTTGAGGTTTCTCCAGGAGGGCGGAGGCGACGTTCCCGCGGTTGCCGCAGCGCCAAAGCCGGGTCACCTCGAGGCCACACCATCGGACGGTCGGTGCCCCCGCACAGCGGTCGCTGGGAAGATATTCCAGTCGCGGAGCAAGCAGTGTGGCACTGCCACGCCAATCGTGGAAATGCTCCGCGCTGAGTCCTTCCAGGACGGGGTGATCTGGAACCCGCGGAAACACCTGACGCAGTCCATATTCGGCGATTCGAAAGCCCAAGCGCTTTTCCATGACCTCCCCTGTCTGTTCGAAGACGAGCACCTTCAAACCGCTGCGCACAGCCTGGATTGAGGGAGCGGGTCCATCCACCGTGAGGGCCTTCTTTCCGATGATCAGCAGATCGAGTGCCGAGGGATCGTCGTTTGCCGAAATCGTCTGAAATCCAATTCCGAGCTGTTTCAAAAGCGCGGTCGTTTCTCCCACTGGATCAAACACCCCGATCTTGGCACCTTTTGCTCTCACTTCGTTTGCCAAAGTCTCAGCCTTTGGCGGTGAAATCACCTCCAAGCGACATACATCTGATTGTCGCTCGCCGGTACTGAAGAGAAACTCAGCAGAAAGGAGGTAACGTCCAGGAGACAAAGTCGCTGGGAAAGATACCTCGATGGGCTGGCGAAACTGTTGACCGGTCTCAATCTCCACCTGGCCAGCTTGTTCCGTGTGAAACCCATCGCTTGCCACCGAGTTGTTGGCAGAAT
>NZ_JACIYL010000802.1 GCF_014359955.1 Thermogutta sp.
GCCCCGCAACATCACAACTTCCCGGTTTGCGGAAGGCATGTTGTCTTATCCACGTGATTGGTCCATACTGTGAAATCCGTACTGCCACATCTCCCGTGGCACAAACAGATGCAAACTTGGGAAGGTCCTCCGGAGGGTTCTCACCATGAGGTGTTTTCGACGTGGCCACGCGGCATGGATGCTCATCGTTGTCGCTGTTGGAAGCGTGACCGCACCGGTCGGCGCGGAATCGCTCAGCGACGTTCCGCCCCAATCACGGTACGTGCAGATCAGCGGGATTTATCCTCACCTGGCGGTCTTCAACCAACCTGCCGACCCGGCCGATCGCCCGAACCACGGGGAATGCGGAATTGGCGCGATCGCCGTGTGGGCCGACCGGCTCTGGTATCTCACCTATCCCCAGCACAAAACCCAGGGAAGCAACGACAAGCTCTACGAGCTGGATGCTGCGATGAACGTCCGCATCCGGCCGGAAAGCGTGGGCGGAACGCATGCCGCCCGATTGATTCATCGAGAGTCTCAGCAACTCATTCTCGGGCCGTACTTCATAGACCGGGATCGGAATGTTCGCGCCGCCGATCTGCGACAGTTACGGGGTCGCATGACCGCCATCATGCGGCATCTCGAGGATCCTGCCCAAAAAGTCTATTTCTATGACATGGAAGGTGCCCTGTACGAGGTGGACGTGAACTCCCTCGATGTCCGGCGATTGTTCGTCAAGCCGGTTCCCGGCTGGCACGGGAAAGGCGGTTACACGGCCCAGGGCCGCGTCGTCATTGCCAACAATGGCGAAGCAGGACCGGCCAGCGGCTACAAGGATCTTCTCGTGGGAGGACCGGCCAAAGGTGACGAAGCAGGCGTCCTGGCGGAGTGGAACGGCAAGACCTGGCGGATCATCGAACGGAAGCAATTCTGCGATGTGACCGGGCCGGGAGGAATCGAAGGCAGTCCGGATGACACCAGTCCACTTTGGGCCATCGGCTGGGACAAGCGATCCGTGATCCTCAAATTGCTTGACCACGGCACGTGGTTCACATTCCGACTGCCCAAGGGAAGCCATACATTCGATCCAACTCACGGCTGGTTCACGGAGTGGCCGCGGATCCGGGAAATTGCACCGGGACGATGGATGCTGTGCATGCACGGACAGATGTTTGACTTTCCCCCGCATTTCTCGGCCGCCAATCGGCAAGGCATTCGGCCGATGTGTACCCATCTGCGGATCATTCCCGATTTCTGCCACTGGCAGGGTCGGGTGGTCCTTGGTGCGGACGACGCCTCGATGATGAATAATCCCCTGTGCGGCCAGGCCCAATCCAATCTCTGGTTCGGATCCGTGGAAGAGCTTTATCGCTTTGGACCGGCGACCGGTTGGGGTGGGCCGTGGGTCAACGACGCGGTCGCGGCCGACACGCCCTCGGAGCCTTACCTCTTTGCCGGATACAGTCAGCGCGTTGCCCATCTTGCGCATGATGCTGATCAAATCGTGACGTTCACATTTGAGTTTGATCGCCAGGGCAACGGCACCTGGACACCCGGGCCATCGGTCACCATCCCTCCGCGCAGCTATGGCTGGTTTGTCTTTGATCCCGATGAGAAAGCCGAATGGATCCGTGTTAAAAGCTCGGTCGACTGCCACGCCACCGTGTATTTCCACTATTTCACTCCGCGGATCGAAAAGGAAAGTGAACAGGCAATCTTTCAAGCCCTGGCGGATGTGGACGAGCAAGCCGATTCCTGGGGTGGGCTGATCCGTCCGGCAGCGCACAATCGATCGCTGCAATTCCTCGCCGAGCGTGTCACGCCAGATGGCAAGCGGACGGAAGAGGGATATTTCGAGGTCGATATCACTCCCCAAGGCCGCCCGGTCGTACAAAAACCGGTGGACGATCGCACACAGGAAATGAAGCAAATCGCCGGCTTGAAAAGCGATTTTACGGTCGATGCAGGGTCG
>NZ_JACIYL010000803.1 GCF_014359955.1 Thermogutta sp.
CGCACGCGCAGTTGGGTCCTTTTCCGCCAGGTCTCGGGCATCCTGTACTGAGCCGTTCCGCCGCAACGGCCAGTTGCCGACGGCTGCGTCAGCGCTTTGGCCATCTGGCACCAAGGTTCTTTCCCTGTCAAAATGGAGCGCCAGTGGAACACCTGCCACGGATGGTACTCGGGAAAGAATCGGGGTTTGTGTCAGTTCCCAGAATCTGCAATGCCGTCGGTTAATGGATGATGCCTATCATGCCCGACTGGTGGCCCACCTGCGGCTCAGCCTGATCGAAGGTGTCGGCCCCCGGCTTTATCAGTTGCTCGTCAACCGCTTTGGCTCGCCCGAAGCGGTCTTCTCTGCCAGCGAAGACGCGCTGCTGGAAACTCCAGGTGTGGGACGGCGGCTGGCCGCCCGGCTCCGCAATCCTCCCTCCGTAGCGGAAACGGAAGAGCTCATCGAGAACTGCTACAAAGCGGGAATTGATATCCTGTGGATTGAGCACATCCGTTATCCGCGATTGCTGAAGGAAATTCCCGATCCTCCTCTGGCACTTTTTGCCCGGGGCGAGCTTAAGTCCGAGGATGAACTGGCCGTGGCCATCGTGGGGACGCGCCACGCTTCCACCTACGGCCTGGCCATGGCGGAGCGGCTGGCCGCGGGTTTGGCTCGGGCGGGAGTCACGATTATCAGTGGCTTGGCGCGAGGCATCGATGCCGCCGCCCATCGCGGTGCTCTGACCGCCGGCGGACGTACGATCGCCGTCCTGGGAAGCGGGGTCGCACGCATCTATCCCCCGGAGCACACGGCCCTGGCGGAGGAAATCGTGCAGCACGGGGCCTTGCTCAGCGAAGCCCCTCCCCATGCGCCACCTCATGGCGGCATGTTCCCCCAGCGCAACAGGATCATCAGTGGTATGGCCCTTGGCGTGGTGATTGTCGAGGCCGGCGAATCGAGCGGTGCGTTGATCACGGCCCGTCACGCAATGGAACAGAACCGCGAAGTCTTCGCCGTTCCCGGTCGTGCCGACTCGCCCAATTCCCGCGGATGCAACCGGCTTTTGCGGGACGGTGCGAAATGGGTGGAATCCCCGGAGGATGTCCTGGAGGAGCTGGGACCGCTGATACGACCCGTGACGCGCTCCGACGGTACGACCATCCGCCAGCCTGCCGAACTCAAACTCACCCCGCTGGAACAGCAGGTCCTTCAAACCGTCCGCAGCGATCCGACCCCCATCGACGAAGTGATCGCTTTGACGGGTCTGGCTGCCTCGCAGGTGCTGGCCGTTATCAGCGTGTTGGAAATGAGAAAGCTGATTCGGAGACTGGGAACCAACGTCCAGCGTTTGTGGTGAGGGAAGCGCGAGCCGACCCTGTGCGAGAGAACATCTCGGCGTCGGCCGACATCGCACGATGGCGTTGCAGTTGCCCCATCAGATGAGCAAAAATGGAGCATCAACGACGTGCCACTTTCGGTCTTTCAGCAAAACGTCATCTGTAAAACCGGGGAGGCGTACGATGCGGAAAACAACTTGCGGGTGGTGGCTGCTTTGCGTGACGTTTTGGGGTTTTTCGGCTGTTGGAACGCTCGCCCAAGAATGGCCTTTGGATGATAACAACCTTCTTCAATCTTGGGGCTTTATCAACGTGGCCGGGGCCCCTTTTCACGCCGACCCCACCGGCACGCGGGACTCCACGCAGGCCATTCAAGCCGCGATCGATTACGCCCGGCAGCGGCAGCTCGTTTGTCTGTTTCCACCGGGTGAATACCTGGTATCCGACACGCTGGTGTGCGAGCAATACCGGCCGCTGCAGACACCGACGCGGCGCACCGGGGACCGCAACCATCCTTGCGTGCTCGTTGGAATGGAGATGCATGGACGTCGCCCTTGCCTGGTGTTGTCGCCCCAGGCTCAGGGCTTCGATGATCCCGAAAACCCCAAACCTGTGGTTTACTTTTGGGCGGCCGG
>NZ_JACIYL010000804.1 GCF_014359955.1 Thermogutta sp.
GATGGACGATCTGGTGACGTTGCCCGGGGTGGGAAGAAAAACGGCCAACGTCGTCCTGGGGACCGCGTACGGCATTCCTTCAGGCGTGGTTGTGGACACGCACGTTGCGCGGATCAGCCAGCGATTGGGTCTCACCACAGAGAAAGATCCGGACAAGATTGAACAGGACCTCATGCGTCTTGTCCCCCAGGATCAGTGGATTCCTTTCAGTCATCGAATGATCAAACATGGTCGAAAATACTGTACGGCGAAAAAGCCCCGCTGCAGCGAGTGTCCCATGAACAGTTTTTGCCCAAAAATCGGAGTGGAAGAAAACACGAAGAGTGCGGGGAAGACCGACAGCTCTGCTGAGTCGAAGAGGGGAAAGCGGGCCACTTCCCGAAGCCGTCGAAAGACCTGAAAATCAGTGTTCTGAGGTGGCATTCGGGTAGCCTTTCGGAGGGTATTCGAGTCGCTGCCGAGGTTGATTGAAAAAGCAAGGCCGTTACTGGAGAGCGCAGGCTGACCGAGGAGACGTTATGATCCTATCTGGAAAAGAAATTCTGGCACAACTGGGCAAGAACATCATCATCGAGCCGTTTAATCCTGCAAGGTTGAACTCCAACAGTTACGATTTGACGCTGCACAACGAACTGATGATCTATGAGGAAGTGGTCCTCGATATGCGCAAACCCAATCGCGTCCGCCGGGTCATCATCCCGGAAGAAGGCCTGGTGCTGACTCCCCACCAGCTTTATCTCGGTCGGACGGTGGAGCGAACCGAAACTTACGGCTATGTGCCGATGATTGAGGGCCGCTCTTCGGTGGGCCGTCTGGGGCTTTTTGTCCACGTGACTGCGGGCTTTGGTGACGTGGGCTTTCGCGGGTACTGGACGCTCGAAATGTTTGCCATTCAGCCGGTTCGGATATACCCCGGTGTCCCCATCTGCCAAATCTTTTATCACGAGATCAAAGGTGAGTACGAGGAGTACAAAAGCGACAAATACCAGGACAACCAGGACATTCAGCCGAGTCTCCTGTTTAAAGAATTGAATCCCGATTTGTGCCATAAGCCGCGATCTAATTTGCCGTTTGGCATTGAAGAGATCCGCGGCTGAGGCGTTCGCAAGCGATTGCATCTTGTAGAGGCGCAGGTCGTCCATGTCTGAGCGGTCTTCCACGGTTGCACCGTATGCCGGGTTGGCCGCCGCACTCGCGGTGGCTATTGGCATCACGGCACTGACCATCCACGATGTGGCGGTGGAACGGGGAGGACCGGGCGTCACTTGCGATGAACTTTATCATGTGGGTTATGGCAAGCGGCTGGTCAGTTCGCTGCTCCGCTACGGAACGCAGTTCTTTACTCGGGACCGAATCAAAGAAACTTTTGCCTGGTCACCCGACGGCCCACCGGTCCATCCACCTCTGGGAAACTGGATCCTCGGATGGTTCCACTGGATGTTTGATCCAGCTCCGCAGGAGCTTTCACAACTCGCCATCACACCGGCACGGTTCGGCACCGCCGTGTGTTTCGGCATTTTGGTGTTTCTCGTGTGTTGGGCGGGAATCCACCGGTACGGGCCGATCGGGGGAGTGGCGGCGGGGTGTTCTGTTGCTCTTATGCCCCGACTGTTTGGACACGCTCATCTGGCCGCCCTTGACGCCATCACCGTACTGATGTGCACGGCCACAGTCCTGGCCGTGGTTGTGGCGGAGCGGAGCGGGCGGTGGTGGGCGTTTGCGCTGGCGGGTTCCGTTTGGGGACTGGCCCTGCTGACGCGTTTCCACGGACTGCTCTGCGGCCCCCCCGTTTTGCTCTGGATTTTCTGGCAACGACGCTCAAAGGGCATCATTCCTGCCCTGTGCTGGCTGGCCAGCGGGCTTTTGATTTTCTACGTCGGCTGGCCGTGGTTATGGTTCGACACGCTCCAGCACCTCAGGCTGTATCTCTCAACAAGCACCCAGCGGACCCC
>NZ_JACIYL010000805.1 GCF_014359955.1 Thermogutta sp.
GATACGGCTTCAACGCGTTGACGAATACCGATGCAACCACTGACGAAACCAATCCGGAAGATCAGCGCCGCTGTTCCGTTATTGGCGCGACGGGGCGGCACCCCGTTTTCCCAGTGCGGCCAACCAGCAATGAATACGACAACCTCCGAATGTAGCATGGCCAACGCAAGTAAATGCGACAGAAAGACGACGGTTTCGAATTTTTTGGACGGACCGACTCGGCGACGGTCGTCACGGCGAGGATCATTGACGCTGGAGGCCGTGCTTTTTCTGCCGATTCTCCTGCTCGCCACCCTGGCCGTCGTTCAGTTCGGTGTGTTGATGCTCATTGAGCAGACGATCACGCATGCGGTCACGGTTGCAGCGCGGGAAGCTGGAAAAGGCGCCGACATCGACGCGACGGTTCTCTCCGTCAACGCGGTCCTCGGTCTTCACGGTTTGTCTGTGGGGCCCGGCGCCACACTCGTTTTGGAGGACAGTCTTAGCACGCCAGCGGTTCAGGTGCGTGGCACACTCCCCTGTTCCGTGCCGAGTACCCCTTCCGTACCCGCGGGGATGCTCAAAGCCACGCTTTGCGTGGATCTTACTCAAAAACCGTTCTTTAATCTCCTCGCCACGTGCGGACTGGACTTCACCGGGCGGAAATTTACCGTGTCTGCTGTGGCGCATCGGGAATTCGACGGCCCTCCCGACGTCACCCCACACCCCGAGTGTTCCTGCCGATGAAGCGACACGGCCGGAAAGTTTTTAAGAAGCTCCAGGTTGCCAGGTCCGCCTGAGCACCATGCTTGTCAGCGCCATTTTTCTGTATTGAAAAATCGATTTCTTCTCACCGGGCACGACAAGCGTGCCCCTCCGACCTTTCGGAGGGACCTGCTCGTCAGGTCTGCCGTTTGACGTTCGATCATCCATTGGCTTTCGGCGTGGACTCAAGTCCCGCGCGGAAAGCGGGGTTAAACCCCCGGACCCCACATAGGGAATTTCGCGTCCCCATCGGCAAAGAAAAAACGGAGAGAAGTCAGGGATAACCTTCTCTTGAAAACCAGGCCGACAACGGCAATAAATAGCGTCAACTGTACGAGTCGTTAACCAACGGCGGGGTCTCATACCCATTTGCGCGACACGGGTTCGATCATTTTCCACAATTAATCTGGCACCGAAAGGCATCGAAAGAAGTTTTGTCTGCCGTGATGTTTTTCCTCCGCCAAATGGATGATTCCCGCATTTTACCGAAAGCACTTTTTTAGACCTGGGAGACATTCAAACCATCTGAACAAGGATACCATCATGGATCGTCGACAATTTCTTATTGGCGGCGGCCAGGTGGCCCTGGTCTTCGGTGTACCGACTGGGGTGTCCACACTGTCTGCATTCGCACATGAAGAGGAGAAGTCCAAGCCGGCTTCCGGACCGCTTCGCGTCTCCGCCAGGAACCCGCGTTATTTCTGCGACGCCAGCGGACGTGAGGTGCTCCTGGTCGGCTCCCACACGTGGAACAACCTGGTCGATATGGGACGCAGCGACCCACCGGAGCCGTTTGATTTCGAGGCCTATCTAGACTTTCTCGAACGCTACGGGCACAACTTGATCCGGCTTTGGACCTGGGACTCCACGCTTTGGGATACGCGGGCTAACGGAAGATGGGGTAAGGATTACATTCATCACGTGGCGCCGTTGCCGTGGGCGCGGACAGGTCCGGGGACAGCCCTCGACGGTAAACCCAAATTCGACCTGAAACAGTTTAATCCCGCGTACTTCACCCGATTGCGTGAACGGGTCAGCATGGCAGGGCGGCGAGGGATCTATGTGTCCGTGATGCTCTTCGAAGGCTGGGGTTTGTTCCACGGTAACCGGCGGCCGGGCACGATGGAACAGTGGGCTTGGCGCTCACATCCGTTTCATCCGGAGAACAACATCAACGGAATTGATGCGGGTGGAAAACCGCA
>NZ_JACIYL010000806.1 GCF_014359955.1 Thermogutta sp.
TCAAGGAGGAAGATCATGTTGAAAAGGCACTGGCTTTGGCTGGGAGCGGGACTCGTCCTGGTCAGCGGCACCCTCGTCTACCAACTGGCGGCCCAACAGGTGGCAGGGCCGACAACCCCCGTGAGGCCTGCGGCCGTCCGCAATATCGCAGTGGTGGATATTGAGTACATCTTCAAAAACCATCTTCGCTTCAAGCAGGAAATGAGTGCCCTGCGGTCTGAAGCCGCCGCCGTCGAGCAATGGGCCCAGCGGGAACAGGAGTCCCTCAAAGCGCTGGCCGAACAGCTCAAGGACCATCAACCGGGATCGTCCACCTACAATCAGATCGATGACACTCTTGTCAAGCGGCAGAAAGACTTTGAGGCGGAAGTCATCAAGAAGCGGAAGGAGTTTCTGCTGCGCGAGGCCAAGCTTCATTACGCCACATATCAGGAGATCGTCAACGAGATCCAGTATCTCGCCGCTGCGAACGGAATCGTGATGGTCCTGCGGTTCAACGGACAGGAGGTCGACCCGAATTCGCCCGACGATGTCCTCCGCTACATCAACCAGCTTATCGTCTACAAAGCGCCCGAGCTGGACCTGACTCCCATTGTGCTCCAGCGGCTCAACGCGCGCGCTCAATCAGCAACGACATCGGCCTCTACGAATTCCTTGCCGGTAGTACCCAGCCAGGGCGGTTATTCTCGGCCCACCACGCCGGGCACCCTGCGGTGATCGAGTGGCAACAGTGGTCATTGGTCTGTCGGCAGAACTGTCAACCCTTGCATAACGATTTGCGACCTTGATGCTCTCCTTCAGATCACAACAAACGATTGCTCGCCCGGTGGCCGTCGAGGGCTTCGGGTACTGGTCGGGGGAGGACTGCCGCGTGGAGTTTCGGCCGGCACCGCCCAACACGGGAGTGGTGTTTGTGCGCGAGGACCTTCGCCATCGCCCCCGAATTCCCGCCCGGCTGGAATATCGCATTGAAATGCCGCGGCGGAGTTGTCTTGAATACCGGGGTGTTCGGGTGGAGATGGTGGAACATGTCATGGCGGCGCTGGGCGGCCTCCAGATCGACAACTGCGAGGTCGCCGTCACCGCCCCCGAAATGCCGGGATGCGACGGCTCCGCCCTGCCCTTCGTGGAAGCGCTTCTGGCGGCGGGAATTATCAAGCAGTCCACGCCGCGTCCCGTGCGAATCTTAAGTACCGTTGTTCGCGTGGAGGAAAATGGCTGCTGGTTCGAGGCTCGCCCCGGGCTGGGTCAGGAATGTTTCATGCGGTATCTCCTGGACTATGGGCCGGAAGGACCGATCGGACGGCAGAGTTTCGGTCTCACTTTGACGCCCGAGACGTTTCGCCGGGAACTCGCCCCCTGCCGAACGTTCATGCTCAAGGAGGAAGCGGAGTGGCTTCTCTCCCAGGGTTTGGGACGCCGTACCACGCCGCGGGATCTGCTCGTGTTCGATGAGCACGGCCCTATCGACAACGAATTGCGGTTCCCCGACGAGTGCGTCCGTCACAAATTACTCGATATGGTGGGCGATTTGGCGCTCTGTGGATGTGATCTGGTCGGCCGATTCTGTGCCTATCGCAGCGGTCACCGGCTGAACGCCCAACTGGGCCTTCAGCTCGTTCAGCAGTTTCCCGCTGTAAATGCCCTGCGATCGTGCGCATGAAACCCGGCTACCAGGTTAAGGGAGGCAGGCAATACCCCCCTACCCGATCGATCGTCCGGGTTGGGGTTGGACAGCATCGAAGCCCGCCACGCGGCTGCGCTACACGGCCGGGAGGGCCAGCCACACAGAAAAGCACAGAACCAGGTCCCGTGGGTTCCATTTTGGAAAGACCATGCCAGCTTCACATTCCTCTTTGCGTATCGGGGTGATTGGCGCCGGTCGGCTGGGGACGTTTCACGCGCGAAAAATCAGGCGGCTCCCCGATGTGGAACTCGCCGGCGTC
>NZ_JACIYL010000807.1 GCF_014359955.1 Thermogutta sp.
GTTCTCTCCTGCATTGGCTGTCACGAACACCCCAACGAGGCAGTTCCCAATCTCGGAACACTGGCCCTCTCTCAGCCACCCGCCACAATTGAGCCCTGGTACGCTCCGCCCCGGGGATTCAGCTTTGCCCGGGAAGTGCAACCGGTCCTGGATCGCTATTGCGTATCCTGCCACAACGGCGGGTCTGGGCCCTCAGATGCCTTTGATCTGAGGGGAAACGTACCGCTCAAGGACTGGTCGTCGGCAATTGCGGGGCATGTTTCGGAAAAAGTGGGCGGAAGGTTTTCAATCGCTTACGCCAACCTGCATCGCTTTGTGCGACGACCAGGGATCGAAAGCGATATTCACCTGCTTTCGCCCATGGAATACCACGCGGCGACAACTGAACTCGTTCAGATCCTGAAGAAAGGACATTATGGGGTTCAGTTGCCTCCAGAAGCCTGGGATCGACTCTACACGTGGATTGACCTTAATGCTCCCTATCACGGAACCTGGTCAGAAATTGTGGGTCCCCAAACGGTGGCTCCGCTGTTGGCCCGTGCCCGCGAAATGCGGAAACGGTACACCGGCATGGATGACAACTGGGAAGAGATCCCGGCGGTGACTGTTTTCGGGAGAGAGATCCAGCCGACCCAGCACTCTACTACCAAGGAAGAACGCGTGGAGCCCGTTGGCTACGCGGTGCCAGATAAACATTTCGAAAAGACACACCGCTATCAAAGCGAGATCGCCCGCCCCACGCTTGATGACTGGCCTTTTTCCGCTGAAGTGGCCAAGGAACGACAGAGGAGACTCGGGGACTGGCAACGTGAGATCACGATTGGACCAGGAGTAACAATTCCCATGGTCAGAATCCCCGCTGGCCGATTCATCATGGGAAGCGTGACTGGCGAGGCCGACGAAACTCCCCCGTGCGTGGTTCAGATTCCGCACGACTTCTGGATGAGTGCCTGCGAAATCACAAACCGCCAGTTCGCGGTGTTTGATCCGACCCATGATAGCCACGTGGAGTCACTTCACGGGTATCAGTTTGGATTCCACGGGCTGCCCCTCGATCAACCGGAGCAGCCTGTCGTCCGCGTGACATGGCACCAGGCGGTTGCATTCTGCGATTGGCTGTCGAAACGTCACGGAGTTCGATTCCGTCTTCCCAGTGAAGCAGAATGGGAATATGCCTGCCGGGCCGGAAGTGAAAAGCCCTTCTGGTACGGCACATGGGACGATGACTTCTCCAGTTATGCCAATTTGGCGGACAAAAAGTTGAGCGAGTTCGTCATCGACACCTACATCCAGGTGAGAATCATTCCCAACCCGAACCCGTTTGACGATTGGATTCCCAAAGATCCCCGCTGGAATGACGGCGGTCTGGTTTCCATGCCTGTTGGGTCCTATCGGCCGAACCCCTGGGGCCTTTACGACATGCACGGCAATGTGTGGGAATGGACGCTTTCCTCCTACCGAGGTTATCCCTATTCTGAAGATGATGGGCGAAATGATAGAAACTCGACTGAATGCCGGGTGGTGCGCGGCGGTTCCTGGTACGATCGACCAAAGCGTGCCACTTCTTCATTCCGTCTCGCCTATCCGCCTTATGCGCGAGTCTTCAACGTCGGCTTTCGCATTGTGGCCGAAGAATTGCCCTCGCCTTCCCCGCAATCTGGCTCCAACCCTTGACCTCTTTCCGGCGTTCACCCAGGGTTCTTTGCCCACAACAGGCGAGTAAACGGGATCTCGCGTGCCCGAACAGGGTTGACTTCCCGCCCCCAAACCAGTTCTGCCGCGGCTGAGGAGAACTTGCCGCGCCCCCACTTTTGTGAAACTTGTGGAAAAGGCAAAAGTGTCATGTGTGGTAGGGGCAATTCACGAATCGCCCCTACCGGAGCGTCAATACATTTGAGTGGATCATCTAAGGTTGACAAGCGGACCTGACAAGCAGGTCCCTCC
>NZ_JACIYL010000808.1 GCF_014359955.1 Thermogutta sp.
GACTCTGCCGATCAGTCGGCTGAAAACCCTGTCGGAACCGGTGGGGAACGGACCGACGAATATGGTGTTGAAGGAAAAACGGCAACAGAAGTTAAACAGGAAACCTCCGCCGTAGCTACTGGCTCGCGCATTGTGGTTTCTGTGGTCCAGGATGGGGAACTCTTTGGGATTCTCGAGTTTGCCGACCTGCCGGCCGAGGAAAGCCGCGAGGCCATCGCAGCGTTGCAGCGGATGGGGTTAGAGATCATTATGCTGACGGGCGACCGGGAGGAAACGGCCCGCACGGTAGCCGAACAGTTAGGCATCAGAAATTTTGAGGCGGGTTTGACCCCTCCGGAAAAACACGAGAGAGTCCGAGAGCTTCGACAGGCGGGGCGTTGCGTGGCGATGGTCGGCGACGGCATCAACGACGCAGCGGCACTGGCCGAGGCGGATGTGGGTATTGCCCTGAGTCACGGCGCCGACATCGCCAAAGAGGCGGCCGCGATCGTCCTCATACGACGGGGATTATTGGCGGTGGTGGATGTGCTGCGGCTCGGCCGAGCCACGGTGAGGACCATTCGTCGCAACCTGTTCTGGGCCTTTGCGTACAATGCGGTCCTCATCCCCTTGGCCGCCGGAATCATCTATCCGTGGACAGGGATTCTCATTCCGCCAGCAGCGGCGGCCGCCGCGATGGCGGCCAGTTCGGTTTCCGTCGTCCTGAGCAGCCTGATGCTCGGCCGGGAAATGTACCCGTCGTTGACCGTCCGACGCGGTCGGGATACACTGAATGAAGAATTGTGAGGGTGCCGGGGGTTGTAGTCGCGCATCTCGGTGCGCGTTATTAAGACGGCGGCAGACGTTCTGGTCATGGTGTACCGGGACGGCTGCTGAACATGGCGTGACACGGTGGCTGTAGCTCAGCTGGTCAGAGCACCAGACTGTGGATCTGGGTGTCGCGGGTTCGAATCCCGTCAGCCACCCTCGGCAGGTGCCCGGTTCCGCGAGGGCCGGGGGGCTTCCGGTGCCGGTTAGCCTCTACACACCTGCCTTTCTCTTGAGCCGGTTGCATACGTACGTGTAAAATGGAGGCATGAGCATGATCGAAGTACAACAGGACCGGCTTTTAACCACGAAAGAGGCGGCTGACCTCTTGGGTGTGACCTACCGCTACGTGTGCCAGCTAATCCGCGACGGGAAATTGAACGCGACGCGAGTTGGCAACCGTGTCTACCTCGTCCGGGAGAGCGAAGCAAAAAAGTTCGTCGACGGAAGCAAGGTCGGACGGCCGCGTTCTGGACGTGCGTCATAACTCATCACCAACTCGTAACATAGGACAATTTTTCTTTCCCTGTTGACAATTTCTTACATAAGTATACAATCGACGGTGTAGAAATTAACCGGCACCTTCTTAGCCGCCTCTGCGGCGACTGAGCGGGTGCCCAAAAACTCGGTTGGGCGTCTGGCCCGCTTATGAGGAGTCCTGTTATGGACATGTGGATTGTGGCCTCCTATCTCAGAGGCGGCCAGAAGTGGCTGCTTGGAGTGCGGCCGTATCTCGACGGCGATGATGGATGGGCGTTCGCGGTCTTTGAGCGTCCGGTCTGGGGCCATAAGTGGAAACCAACAGGCCTCGACGGCTACCCGGTGGACATGGACGCACTTAACGACATCGAAACTGGCTTCTCATCTGAGCCTGGCTTCGAGTTCACCCCATCGGCGAAAAAGATGCTTGAGGAATACCGTTCATGGAAGCAATGAATAGCTCGCAATTATCATCGATCATTAAGGGAGCAGGTCGTGAGTTGCGGCCCTCCAGGGGCATGGCGGCCGCGGAGGCCGCTGTGCACCTACGGAGACGCATCTATGACTCAGGCTCAGTTTCGCATCATATGGCCAGAAGACTGGCCGCGCGGCTCATCGCATCGGCCGGCTCGAAAGCCGACTCTTACCGAG
>NZ_JACIYL010000809.1 GCF_014359955.1 Thermogutta sp.
GTACAAAATAAACTAGGAAAAACACAGAATATCGCTGAAGCCGCGGGCCCCATCCATATATGTAACTAGTTGGCGGACAGAAAGGTACCCGGGTAGCGGCATGACAAGAGAAGTGGCCACGCTGGAGTGGATCGGAGACGTTGATGGGAACCTGCGGATCTTGGATCAGACGCGGTTGCCCCGAGAAGTGGTCTTTCGTGAATGCCGCGACGAACGGGCCGTCTGGGAAGCGATTAAAACGCTTCAGGTGCGTGGTGCCCCCGCCATCGGTATTGCCGCCGCTTATGGCTTGTGCTTGGGAATGAAACTCGCTCCCAACGACGAGCGAGGCTTTTTCCAGCGGCTGGAGGAGGTGACATCTTATCTCGCCTCGTCTCGTCCCACCGCGGTGAATCTCTTTTGGGCCCTCGATCGCATGCGTCGCCGGGCTGACACGCTCCGCGGCCAGCCACCCGAGGTGATTCGGAAGGCATTGCTGAAAGAGGCACGGGCCATTCACGAGGAAGACCGGGCTTTATGCCACGCGATTGGACGCTGGGGGGAAAGCCTCATCGAAGATGGGTCAGGTGTTTTGACACACTGCAATGCCGGTGGTCTGGCCACCGCGGAATATGGCACGGCCCTGGCCGTCATCTACGAGGCGGTGGCGAAGGGAAAACGCATCCACGTTTACGCTGACGAAACCCGTCCGCTCCTCCAGGGGGCACGGCTCACCGCCTGGGAGCTCAAAGCACACGGCGTCCCCGTTACCCTGATCTGCGATAATACGGCGGCCGAAGTCATGAAGGAAGGAAAAGTCCAGGCGGTGATTGTGGGGGCGGACCGAATCGCTGCCAACGGGGATACCGCCAACAAAATCGGAACCTATGGTCTGGCTGTTCTGGCTCGATATCATCGAATTCCCTTTTATGTCGCCGCTCCCAGTTCGACGTTTGATTTGCAGCTACCGCATGGCGGGCTGATCCCCATAGAACAGCGGGATCCGCAGGAAGTCACGTGTCCGTTCGGGATTCCAATTGCCCCTGAAGGTGTAGACGTCTACAACCCCGCTTTCGACGTCACACCGGCTGAACTCGTCACGGCGATCATCTGTGAAAAAGGCGTCATCCGCCCCGTTAACAGTGACACCATCGCGGCCGTATTAGTTGGCGCTGCAGACAACTTCCAGGGGCCGCAGGCGGCACTGAAATCATCCGCGAACGGCTGATTTCCGGTGAAGACGACTTTCCTTCGACTCATCATAACTGTGTGAAGGAGGCAGCGGCAGGTTGGGAAGTTGCCATGCGGCCTGTTTGTTCCGTGACTCGTCGGAGTCGCTCGGCCAGGGCCTTGGTGAGCGACGCAGGAGAAAATCGCCACCGCCAGTTGTTGGAGGGTGTCCCTGGGATGTTCATCCGGGCCTCTGAACCAAGGCCCAGAACGTCCTGGAGAGGCACGATGGCGATTTCTGAGCGGGATTGAAAGGCCAGTTCGATCATATCCCAACTGATGGTGTCACGTTCCGCCCGGCAGTAGTGGCGAAGACGGGCGATAAGTTCCGGATCGTCGCGCACCTCGTGCTGGAACCAGCCCAGGCTCGTATCGTTGTCATGGGTTCCGGAGTACATCACGGTGTCCGGGGCTACGCGGTCGGGGAGGAATTGATCCACCTTTGAGGGACCAAATGCAAATTGAAGCACAGCCATGCCGGGAAATCCGAACATTTTCCGAAGGGCGATCACATCCGGGGTAATATAGCCGAGGTCTTCGGCGACGATCGGGAGCGTCCGCTTGTTGGGGGCTGTTTCTCGCCATGGACCTTCCCAGGATTTGAGAAGGACTTCGAAGAAATGGGCGCCCGGGCCGGGGACCCATTTTCCGTGTTCGGCCGTCGGATGTCCGGCCGGGACGGACCAGTAGGCCACAAATCCTCTGAAGTGGTCGACTCTTGCCAGGTC
>NZ_JACIYL010000081.1 GCF_014359955.1 Thermogutta sp.
GCCTTGCTGGCCGCCTTTTCCACGCCTTGCTGAGGAGGTTCTGCGTCCGCACCCGGCTTTTTCTCCGGAGGACTGGAAACCAGAGATTTGACCGCCCAAACACTCGGCGGACTTCCGGCGTTCCGCAGCGTTGCCCGCGTACCGGAGGCCCATCCCAGATCGTCTGGGTCAATTCCTTTTTCCGACACGAACAGTGTAAAGGTCACTCCGTCGGGAAAATCGTCTTCTTTCAACCAGCGATTGAGGACGAAAGCGCCCTGCGTGTTGGAATCGATGGGAGCCTCCTCATGATGGTAACACCCGGCATAGTTGGACGGTGCCCATTTGGCCGCTTCGGCCTGTGTCCGGGGAAACGATGGGCAAACGACCGGGCTCAACGTGGTGGTTCGCACGGCATCGTTCCTGGGATCATAGACACTCTTCGACAGGTCCAGCTTCCGATAGTAGATTTCCGCGTCGAGGTAGGGAAGCAGCGGACAGACCCAGCCGATATGCTGGCCCACGGGTTCGTTGCGAATTGGCGAGGTGTCGTTGACAACACCAGCGGGAAAACACTCGTAGCCGGCGTAGTAGCGGGACAACGCCAACCCGATCTGCGATAGATGCTGGGAGCACTGGGCTCGGCGAGCCGTTTCTCGGGAGGCCTGGATCGCCGGCAGACCAAGTGCGATGAGGATCCCGATTATGGCAATCACCACGAGAAGTTCGATGAGTGTAAATCCCAGACTGTTCCGTTTCATGATTGGTCTCCCATATTTCCCTGATCGCCTTCACATCCCAGATTTGTTCGGGGGCGATGTCAGCCGGTTAGCGCAGGGCATCGTCGGTGCCCTCTCCATCGCTCCGGTGTGCCAGACTCTTAAGAACTTTTTGCTCGATGTCGAATCGCAATTTTCTCACGGACAAATCACCGAACAGGAAGTTGACGCCGTCGAGATGTGCCGACCCGAATCCGCCGATCATTGGGCCGCCTTCGGGAAGCGAACCCAGGATCTGCAGCAGTGCCTGTTTGACTTCGGGGGTTGTCGCCGGGCCCTCAGGGATGCGGGCCAGAACGTCGGGAGGCACCCCCCAAAGGCGACGCTCATCCTGAGAGGAAGTCCAGAACCGTGCCACGTCTTCCCGTTCGGGATTCTGGATGATCCGGATGGTTTCTTCCGTATTGACAGAGTAAGAGTTTTGAAGAGACGCCGTGGGGTAGGCAAACTTCTCGAGGGGAACTCCTGCATTGCGAAGTGTCGCTCGGGTTCCGCTCAGCCAACCCCATTCCAGCCCCAGGGGCAATTTTTCTCCGAGAAAGATCGTGTGACTGCATCCGTCGGTGATTTCATCGACCTTTAAGAATCGATTGCGTACAAAAACCCCGTGATCGTTTTCGTCGATCGGTTTGTCTTCATCACCATGACATCCCGCGTAGCTCGGACTGGCGCCTCTATAGACGAATGAGGGACAGCGAAGGGTCCAGCCACAATTTTCCTCAGCGGCCAGTATTTCGAGATTGGCCGGATCATAAACACTCAGATCGGCCCGTATCATTCGGCCAGGGACCGGGTCAATCCAGGGCACCACAGCGATCAGCCAATTGTGATGAAAACCGATCGGCACGTTGCGAACAGGACCGCCCGGTTCCACGACCCCGGCGGGAAACCGGCCGTGGATCGTTTCGTAATTGCGGATGGCAAGCCCCAATTGAAGCAAGTGGTGCTGACACTGGGCGTTGCGGGCCATTTCCCGACACGCCTGGACCGCTGGCAGGAGCAAACTGATGAGTGTGCCGATGATCAGGACCACGCACCACAGCTCGATTTGGGTTATACCCCGCTGCTCGTGATGGGTAGCGCGGGCTATCTGTGTCGCCACACATGCTTCGGCTATCGGCTGGAATGTGCCAGGTGTTTGAGCGGGATCTCCGCACAACGCGGCTCCGCCGACAGGATCGCCGTCCCTCCGTCGGACAATTCTCATGACGCGATCGGCAGGGAAAAAGCATTTTTTCCTGGTGAAGCCGGGCCAGCCGCTCGCGGTGTTCAAAGGGGACCGCATCATTTCAGGCTCGCTACAAGGCAATGAGGAAACTCCACAGAACCACCCAGCACGACACCGTGATGCACAATGACGCCGGATTTTTCAGGGCAGCGTCAGGTGTCGTGTTTCGCTCACCACGATTTTCTCGTTAAGAACAAGTTTCACCTCCAGTACTAAAGACCGCGATTTTCCACCGTCCTGCTCGACGGCCGTCCGAACCACTCCCCGGAGTCCACCCGGCAAGTCGTTCTCGGGTATTTCCCAAACTTCGCCCTGGTAATCCGCATTTTCCCGCATCCTGTAAAGAGCACGGTCAATGGCCGATGCCACCAACCAGTCGGCCTGGATGAGCAATCGCTCCTGCTGCGCATCGCGCACCCGCAACCACAACTGGTGGGCGAGTGTCGCCGCAAGCGTCGAAACGACGACGAGACAGACGAGGATGGCCAGCGCCGCAACACCACGACCCCAACGAGTCTGGCGAGGCATCCCGTCCGTCTCACGGTGGCGCGGATCTTGGGGAGAACGGGCGAAAGGTACGGAAACGAGGGTGTTCATCGTTGTCCTTCCCCTTTTTGGGTTTTTGGTGCGGGTGCTGTGGACTCGTGAGACGCGGCTGCGGGGATGAACCGGTCCCGACCGACATACGCCAGAACTTGCCAGGTGCGGTGGGGACCACGCGCATGACCGGTGGTTGGATCGGCCGCAGTAAGCTCCAACGTCATCACAGCACGTGTCTGAATACCGTCGCTTTCCTGATGAATTGCCACCCGATAGCGAGGATCAAGCGGAAATCCCTCCCTGGCCACGACGCCGCCGTCTCTAACCCGCTCCCTCAGAATCCCGCCGTGGACCCGGTAACGCACAATTTCCTGGTGAGGCAGACGCAGCTCACAAATCATCTCGTCCTTATCCGCGAGTGAGACCGTCTTTTCTGGTTTTGGGATGATCACGCCTTCGGCCTGGTGTACGTCTTTGCGGAAAACGAGACTCAGTCGCCCAAGTGTCCGTTCACCTTCGACCTGACGGGAAGTCACGGATGAGAGACCCATGACGATACCTGTCAGGGTGACGGCCATCGCCAAAAGGATGATCGAGACGACGGATACCAGCGTCATCTCGAGGAGTGTAAAACCTCGCCGCGATTTCATCATTCACCTCGACTGCTGCCGACTGGTGGGACGTCCGCATGTTGGACGAGCTGACTCGTTACACCGCTTGCACGGGAAGATTGTGACGCCGGTTGAGCAGCACCGGGAGGAAACCGGTATGCCACCAGCGACACCCTTCCTGACGCCTTGCCCTCGCCATTCGGCCATTCGACGGTCACAAGCAGGCGTCGTCCTTCATCCGCTGCGAGAACCTCCCGCCGGACCACTGCGGAGCCCAGCACCGATTGCCCTGCCGACGAACATGGACCGACTTCTTTTTTGTCCACAGGCAACTCTTCCCAGGGTTTGGCGAACAGCGTTTCCATGGCGTTGGCAGCCTCCTGGAGGGCCCATGCTCGCTTTCGTTCTTCCCTCCTCAATCGGACGGTGGAAACGATCAGTTCGCCGCAAATGCCGGTCAGGACGGCCAGCAGCGTCACGGCAACAACAAGCTCGACGGCCGTGGAGCCAGGGTATCTGCCCTGGCCTGTGGTGCCGACCATACGTTGCGGCTGGCCCTGTCGCATGATCGAGAAACCTCGAAACGCATGACGTTTCATGGCAGTGTTGTTACGCTTCACAGGAGGCTGTACGCAAGTTGAACCAGGAAAACAAAGCATCCCAGATAGACCGCGGCAACCAGGATCGCCACTACAGCCACAATGATGAGATAGCCATAAATACCCCACCACCGGAGCCGCGATGCCGCTCGGTCGCGATACCAGACGGCGAGAGTTTCCAGGGCCTCCGGGAGATTGCCCATCGATTCGGCGGCCCTGAGCACTTCCGCGTCTGGAGGCCTGATCAGCCGCCAGCGGAGCAGGGCGTCGGCGAGGTCGTCCCCTCGTCGGATCGCGTCGTGGACTCCCCACAACCGCCAGGAAATACCCAGCGGCACGCTCGCCGTGATGCCCTCCCAGAAGCGTGGCGCAAACACATGGATAAGCGCTTCCAGAATCGCGGGATAGGTTTTTTCGGCACGTGTCCCGAGCGCCAGCCCTTGCAGGATTAGACTGCGGACGTGGGAAGAACATTCGGTAAACGGAAAAAGATCGCGGAGGACGTTGAGCCCGCCGGTCCAGTAGAATCCGGTCAAAATGATCACCAGCAGCATCAAGCCCAGGAGAAACAACGGGGAGTTTGGGACCGTCTTGGCCACAATCGCCATCATCGACAAAACGGGATGGGTGGTGATCAACTCCCCAAGGCCAAAGTCCTCGGCGATGAAGACAAGCATCCTCATAACTCGCCCCAGGATGAAGAGAGCACCAAACAGCGCAGCAGTCGCCGCGAGGACCAGCCCAAACCGTCCATAGAAAAGTTCTTCTGCATCGCGGAGTGCCAGCTCGTTTTCATCGGCGACGTCAATCGCGTCATCCCAGGCGCCGGTGAGGGCTCCCAGATATACGGCAACACGATCCCTCAGTTTCACGCGGAATCTGCGGAGCACTTTTTCCACTGGTTGCCCGGCTGCCAGGGATCGCAGCAAACTTGGGTGCGGCTCGAGCGCTCCCTGGTCTTTGAGATAGGCAGACAAGGTGGGAAGCAAAGGAAGATTATTTCTGACAGCCGACGAAAAAGTGAGCCAGAATGATCGGGAGGTGCCGGTGTACATGAGACTGATAGCGATAAAGAGGACGAATATCCCCAACGGCCCAAACAGAATGAAACTTGCTGCGGCGAATACAATCACTGCAACCAGCCGAACCGCCAGGATCCAGGGGGCAGTCTCCCGGAAAAAGTCCTTCCCTTTGGGACGGGTCCACCAGAGGCAGAGAATCGCAAACAGTATTCCCGCCAGTCCACCGACAAGTGGCAGGAGGACATTCTCAATAACCCGCGGATAAACTTCGGGTATCATCAGAGGCCCTTGCTAAGTTGTGAGAGCTTATCCGGAAAATGCGGCCAAATAAGATTGCACAGCAACAAACCAGGCAAAAACGGGCATCAGCGCCGGAATGAGTCCCAACAGCATGATGCCCGTGAGATTTCTTTCTAAAACTGCCCGCTGGGAACTGGTTTGTCGATCAAACAGGGAGCAGAGGGCACGAAAGCGTTCCTCCAGCGGGATGTTCTGCGGAGATTCCGCCAGAAAGGCCACGAAAGTGGCCGACATCCACGGGTATTTCGCCATCGCTTCGGCGAGGGGAATCCCCTCCGCGGTACGGCGGCTGGCTTCCTCCAGGGCCTTCTTCAACTTGGGCCATCGCGAGACCCTGGCGGCTGCGGTTAAAGCAGCAGGCATCCGCACTCCCTGACCGAGCAGTTCTGCCATCACTCCGGCAAGGTGGCTCAGTGCTGCTGTCTTGTAGTACTTTCCTACCAAAGGCATCCGGTAAATCCAATTGGCGGAGGAAAGCCTGGTAGGCCCCAGGGCAATGATCAGCAAAACAGCCGTGGCTAACACTATGATGACCAGAAAAAGAAGTGACGCCAGCCACCAGACCCATATTTGAATGAGCATCTCGGAGGAAGAGGAAGCGGGGCTACAGGTCGCACACGAAGTCGACCCAATATCGGCAAAAAAGCCCGGATGCATCGGTGAAAATCCCCCCATCAACCACTGTAGGAGGACAATGGGTAACCCCGCCACGATCACGAGGCCACACAGGATTGGATATCCCACCGACGCTCGAAGATCACGGAGCGATTCCTGATATTGACGTTTGAGCTTAAGCAGTCTTGATAGGGCCACGCCTGGTTGGGGGCAGAGGGTGCTGGCCTCGAGGATGGCCCGCAATTCGCGGGACTGAGCCTCTGAAAGCCGCCGCAGGCCATCTTGCAGGGACAAACCCTGGGAGACGAATCCGGCGAGTTGGCGAAAGGCGGACTTTGTGGCTTGATCGGGGCAGTCCTCCGCCAGGGCTTCCAGAGCATTGGGAAGGGGAAGATCGGCACGGACGCTCTGAGAGACGACGTCCGCCAGTCTTTCCCAATCCACCGGACTGCCACCAAAGCTCGCTCCAAAGTTCATACGCCCTTCTCCGCTAATGTCCGCTTTTTGGTTTCAGTTTTTTCCGGAAGTCGCCCCACGCGGTTGTTGTCTGGATCAGTCTTCCTGACTATCCATTGAACCGGGATCAGAAGCATCTGCCCAACCCTCGCCGCGCTGCCCCAGTCGATCCCAAGGTGAATCGGGGGCCTCCAAAATGCCCAGGATTTTTTCCCGACCGCATTCCTCGCAGTACTGCGCGGCCAACGCCCTTTGCTGTTCGCTGAAACAATAGGCGGGCTTGGTCCACCAGTCCTCTTCGATCACGTCCTTACAGGAACGGCAGCGTCGCGCGGTTTTCATCAGCCGACTCCCAACATCGTGCCGCCGGCAAGCGAATAGCGCGGCGACTTAAGCCTACGGATGAAACGCTGCGATCCTCATCAGCAGTGACCACCAGGGCCAGCCGAAAATGAGGATGATCCCAAAAACGACAATCACGCCTGGAATAATGATGGCCAGAGGCACCGTAACCGACCGGAACACCTGCATCCGGCGCTCACACCGATGGCCCCATTGCTCAGCGAGACTTTTCAGAGAGTTCGCCAGTTCGGGGGATGCGATGCCGTCCACGATGGTCCATCGCACGCCGGCGGGAATTCGGCGGTAATCCTTTCCCAGTGCCGCCGACCAATTCTGATTGCTGATTGCATCCGCCAGCCGTTCGGCCTCTTCCCGCCATCTCCTATCACCCAGGATGGTCCCCGCCAGTCGGACGGCTTCATCCACCGGCACCCCATGCTCTATTCCCAGGGACAAAAGATCGGTGAACACCGCGACCTGCTCGCTTCGGACGATCCCCCGGACCCCCGGAAACCAGCCCAGACGCCACACAAAGTAATCCGGCATCAGAATGCGGGCCCGATTAATCAAGAGGACCCACGAAAGAAACAGCACGACGGGAACAAGGGCAGCCGCTGGGCCCCAGTAGGGCAGACTGGCGCGCAATGTCTGGAGCACGCGGAGCAGGCCCGATCCATCAGCTCCCCAGTCACGCAGGCTTTCCAACAGAACGGGGAACACAAATGCAAGGAATCCCGCAAGCAGTCCCACAGCCACAAGAAAAATGAGGAGAGGATAGGCCAGCGAGGCCACCAATTGATTGCGAACAGCGATCGCCCGCTCTCCAAATCGGCCAATGTCCGCCAGGATTGCACCGGTTTGGGCCGACCTGTTTCCCAACCGAAGCACCGCCCCGTAAACAGGTGCCAGATCTCTGTCCACTTTTTCGAGGGCTTGCTCCAGGGGCACCCCTTGCTTGAGGGCTTCGCTGATTTCCTGGACCGTTTTTCGCCAGCGGCGGCTGCCCCCCACGTTCCACCGTGCCAGAAAACGTTCCAGAGGCAATCCCAGCTTCACCAGGGACGCAATCTGTCTGTGCAGAGCAAGAAACTCGGCGGCCGACAGCGAACCTCCGCGCGAAGAGGAAGAGTTCGGTTGCGCCACGGACAAGGCTCCTTTAAAGCAACAAAGAGCTGAATGTCACCCACAATATAGCGTGCCGCCCCGGCTACGTCAACAAGCCTTGCTCAAGATCGTCGATCCAAAAAGCCGCTGCGATACCCGCTCGGCCAAATGTCAGGACGGATGGCCGGAGCCCACTGACGGCTGTTGTCCTGTCCGTGGCCTGTGAGGCTGATGTACCGCTGGTCCCCGCCAATTTCAGGCCTTCCACACTTTGTTCGCGCTAACCCACGACGTTGTGCGCTGGGTCAAGTTTTTCTCTTTCCCGGAGATACTCAGCCAGGGCATCTTTCCAGTGCGGGAGCGGTGGGGCGTCAATGAATCGCTGGTATTTCGAAGTGTCCAGCACACTGAAGCGAGGACGCGGTGCTTTCGCACCATATTCTTCCGTGGTGATTGGCGTGATATCGACATCCCAGTTGAGAAGCCGAAAAATCTCGCATGCGAAGCGATACCAGGTGGTGAAACCATCGTTAACAATGTGAAACGTTCCGAACATGGAGGTCCCGATCAAGTAGCGGATCGCCCTCGCCACATGGACCACGTAGCTGGGAGTACAGAATTGATCATCAACCACCCGGAGGGACTTCCCCGAGCGGCCCAGGCGGATCATGGTCTCTACAAAATTGCCCGGGGAATTGGCCCCCAACCGGCCGTACAGGCCGCACGTCCGCACAATGTAGTGCTTCTCCCACGCGAGCACTTTCAGCTCGCCTTCGTATTTGCTTGTTGCATAAACTCCCTGCGGCGAAGCGGGATCCTCTTCCCGGAATGGTTCCGTCCGAAACGGCTCTCCACCGAACACATAGTCGGTGCTGACGTAAAGCAGGGGGCAGTTCAGTTCCCGGGCCAGCTCAGCCAGCACGCCGGTGGCGGTGGCGTTGATCGCGAAGCACCTGTCCGGCTCGTCTTCGGCCTTATCCACGGCGGTGTAGGCAGCCGCATGGACAATCGCGTCCGGATGCAGGTCTCGGAGAGTTCGTCTGACGCCGTCGAAATCGAGAAGATCGAATTCCGGTAGGTCCAGGCCGACGGCCTCTGACCCCCACTGGCGACACAACTCTCCCCCCAACTGGCCTTTTGCACCGGTTACCGCAATCACGTTGAAGCTCCCGCTCTGTGGAACTCAAAACCGCGAATCTCTCTCCTCTGGTTTTCGATAAGCTAGTATAAACTAGGTTATAGGAGAACGACCAAGTACCGGCCTGGAGGAGATGTTGCCAGATCGAAAGCCACTCCTTTGCGGAGCCGGTTTTCAACGGTAGCCTGCGGCATCGACAAACCCGCAGATACGCCTGAAAGAGAAAAGGAGCCAGCCGTGCCAATCTACGAGTTTTACTGCGCCGATTGTCACACGGTGTACAGCTTCTTTTCACGCAGAATCAATACCGAGAAACGGCCCGACTGCCCCCGGTGTGGGCGTCCCCAGTTGGAACGCCGGGTATCCCGGTTTGCCATTGGTCGCGGGGGATCATCTGACGCGGAGAAAGGGGAGGGCGGGCAGGAAGACGATGACCTGTTGCCCCCTGGGTTCGATGAAGAGAAGTTCGAACGGGCGATGATGGAGTTGGCCTCTGAGGCGGAGAACCTGGACGAGGAGGATCCCCGCCAGATGGCGCGCCTCATGCGCAAGCTCTCCCAGTCCACAGGCCTCGAATTCGGCGGAGCGATGGAGGAGGCCATCCGACGGTTGGAAGCGGGCGAAGATCCGGAAAGCATCGAGGAAGATTTGGGCGACCTTTTGGAGGAAGAGGAGCCGATTTTCCAGCAGTCCGGACGTTCGATTAAAACAATCGTTCAGCATCTCTTGCCCCCGAAACGGGAAGAAACGCTCTACGACCTTGATGCCG
The DNA here is from genome assembly GCF_014359955.1 of Thermogutta sp. Classification (GTDB taxonomy): domain Bacteria; phylum Planctomycetota; class Planctomycetia; order Pirellulales; family Thermoguttaceae; genus Thermogutta. The sequence goes on from NZ_JACIYL010000081.1 coordinate 9,483, forward strand.
CACCGTCAACAGAGCCGGCACCGTCCGACCCGAAGAAGGAGGTTGGGACGCGTGTCAAGAAGCCTGCGAAAAAAGCTGTCAAGAAGGCCTCAGCCAGGAAGTCCGCCCAATCGGCTGCTTCCAAGCGGAAGAAAAAGGGCTGAACCCACTTTTCCTTCCAACCAATTTGTCCAACCGGTCCGCGGTGTGCCGTCTCAGCGAAAATTCGCCCAGTGGCCAACGGAGACCCAGAGGGGCTGAACAAGGATGTCTCCGCCTGGGAGATCCGCGAAAGAAAAAATTCCTGTTTGCCTGCCGGCTGCTTATCCTTCGAGAAAAATGACTCCCGGTGCGGGCGGCCATCTCGTGCGCCGGCTCCTGTCCTCCAGACAACGGGGTTAT
>NZ_JACIYL010000810.1 GCF_014359955.1 Thermogutta sp.
CAGTTCCTGAAGTTCATAATCTCCATTAGTGAAGCCAACGATTTCGGAAATCCGCATCACCTTCCGCACACCGCCCTTCAACCTTGCCAGGTGAACGACGAGGGTGATGGCGGAAGCGATGTACTGGCGTACAATGGGCACCGGCAGTTCGAATCCCGCCATTCCCACCATCACTTCCAGACGTGAGAGGGCGTCGCGGGTGTCATTCGCGTGGATGGTGGTGAGGGATCCTTCATGCCCCGTATTCATGGCCTGGAGCATATCGAGGGCTTCCGCGCCGCGGACCTCGCCCAGGATGATTCTGTCCGGTCGCATCCGCAGGGCGTTGCGGACCAGATCGCGGGGTGTCACCTCGCCGCGGCCCTCCGCATTGGCGATGCGTGTTTCCAAACTCACCACGTGCTTTCGCTGGAGGCGTAGCTCGGCCGAGTCCTCAATCGTCACAAGACGTTCGTCTTCCGGAATAAACGCCGAGAGGTTGTTGAGAAGGGTGGTCTTTCCGGAGCCGGCTCCCCCGCTGATGAGGATGTTGATCCGTCCCTCCACAGCCGCCTGAAGGAGTGTCACCATCTCTGGGCAGATCGACCCCAGGCGGAGCAGATCGGCCATTTTGAGCCGTTCGTGCCCGAACCGGCGGATGGAGAGGACCGGTCCGCGCAGGGAAAGCGGAGGAATCACGGCATTGACGCGGGAACCGTCGGGCAGCCGGGCATCGACCATCGGGTTCTGCTCGTCGATGCGGCGTCCCACGCGAGAAACGATCCGCTGAATAATCTGGAGCAGGTGTTCCTCGTCGGCAAAGACGGTGTTCGTTTCCTGGAGCCGTCCGCACCTTTCCACGTACACTTCGTAGGGACCGTTGACGAGGATGTCGGTGACGTCCGGGTCCTGCATGTAGGGTTCAAGTGGTCCCAAACCGAACGACTCTGCCATCAGTTCGTCAATCAGGCGTTCCTCGTCGATGTTGCCGAGGAGTTCCGGTCGGCTCCGGAGGACGGCCTCTGTGAGGTTCCGCAGATGCCGACGGAGTTGCGTTTCATCCATTTTGGCCAGCCGGGAAAGGTCCAGCGACTCGATCACCTCGCGATGCAGCCGGGTTTTCAGCTTCTGGAATTCGGCTTCCCATTTCTCGCGCGCATCGGAGGTGGCGGAGACCTGGCCACGGCCATTCCCGGGTGTGTCGCTCTGTCGGTAAAACAGGTTCATCATGGGTTGGTTTCCACTCTCTTCAGCATGCCCTGGTGTGTTCCCTCATGCGTCGATCGCTCTGCCAAGTCAGTGCCGACAACCAAGCGCCCCGCGTCGCTGTCACGGCCTGCCGGCGGAAGCATGGGCCACCGGCAAAGTCACCACGCGACCGTAACCACCCGTTCCCGTACTTGCCTGGCCGGGGAGGACGGCTTGATGCGGAGCGGGGGTTGGCGCGGCTCCCGCGCTGGTCCGGGCCGCCTCTTTCGCCCGTTTGGCAGCACATTCTGGGCAGTCTTCATCACTGGCCTCCTGATGCGACGAGACTTTGCTGTTGAGTGCGCCCGGCGTGAACGGCCGCGGTTCCTGTCCCTGGGCAACCAGGGTGGCGTTTTCCGCCTCACGAATCTGCCAGCTTGCGAACGTCACTTCCTGAACTTCGCTGCCCCGCCAGATTTGGGCGGTCTTGGTTTCAGGTTTGGGAGTCTCGGGCTGCGGCTGAAGCGGGGAAATGCCCAAGAGGGTGTAAATATTGACCAGGTTGGAACCCTCGAGCTGGTTCGCCGCTTCCGGCTGAGGTGAGGTGGTGGCGGTCGGAATCGCCGCAACGTCGCCCGTCTCCGGATGATCCGTGGGAACAGCCGCGTCCTCCTGCTGGCTGCACAGAACCACGCTGAGTGTTCCGTACTTTTCTGCCAAAATGAGTTTGTTGGCCTGCTCGGGGGTCACCGCCACGGTAATGTTCCGG
>NZ_JACIYL010000811.1 GCF_014359955.1 Thermogutta sp.
CTCCTTGTCCGCAAAGGCGAGCAACTGTTCGAGAAGGGACTGGGCGTCCCGCATCGATCCGCCCGCCCGCTGCGCCAGCAGTTCCAGAACACCGGCTTCCGCCGCGACATTTTCAGCTTCAAGAATCTGTTTCAAACGGGCAACGATTGTTTGACTCTCGATACCGGCGAAGTCGAACCGCTGGCATCGAGAGAGAATCGTCACCGGCACTTTGTTGGGCTCGGTGGTGCAGAAGATGAATTTGACATGCTCGGGAGGCTCTTCCAGCGTCTTCAGCAACGCGTTGAAAGCCTCCTTGGTGAGCATGTGAACTTCGTCGATGATGTAAATTTTGAACCGGGCCCGGCTCGGACGGACGACGACGTTCTGCCGGAGTTGACGGATCTCTTCAATACCGCGGTTGCTCGCCCCGTCGATCTCCAAGACGTCGATGTCCTCGCCGGCGCTGATGCTGCGGCAAATGTCGCATTCATTACACGGCTCGGTTGTGGGGCCTTTGACACAATTGAGAGCTTTGGAGAAAATCCGCGCCGTGGATGTTTTCCCCACTCCACGAGCACCCGTGAACAGATAAGCGTGGCCAATTCGCCCCGTTTTGATCGCGTTCTTGAGAGCGGTCGCGACGTGTTCCTGGCCGACGAGCTCGTCAAAGGTCTGGGGCCGGTATCGCCGGGCAACGACGAGATAACCGCTGCTGGGCCTGGGTTGCGATTCCGCTACAGACGAAGGGGATTCCTGCTTCTTTCTGGAGCGAGTTGCCATGTTTCCCCGCATTTCCCGCCACGCGGAGACTAGATCCCCTGTACCATATTCTGCCAATCACACAGGGATTATCGGTCTTCGACAATCCCCGGTCGCAAGCCGTGCTTTGCGGGCGACGTGACCGACCCGTGGCGAGAGGCCCACTACACATGGAGATCACTGCTTATGGCTGCTGACTTTCGTCCCTGACCAGGTTCGCAGCTCCCCATTGTAGGGACCTCTCGCCTCGGGCCCGTCATCTGTCCTTATTGTTACGCCGTCTCCCCAGTTAAGTCAAAGGGGACTCCCTCTGATGGGGTGTCCCCCTCTGGCAGAGGCAACTCGCACGGAAAACTTTTTCATGATATTTTTGAATAACCTTGGGTTGATGAGTACGCGGGAATTGGTCGCGATGGTGGGGAGTTACCAGCTTCAACCGCCTGTGAAGAAACCGCAGGATCTCGGACAGGTGCTTTTTTTTTTTTGGACGAAAAACCCAGAAGGTTTTCGAGATACGCCGCCCCGGGGGGTGCAGCAGGTTTGGCCGCCACTCCTGCGGCGCCCGAAAAGCAAACGCAAAATTAAAAGTCGTTAACCTTGTGATCATCAGAGGAGCTTCAGGCCGTGATTCGGAAAGTCGTCATTCTCGCTCGGGGACTCGGGACACGAATGCAGAAGGAGGATCAATCCGTGGCGCTGGACGAGCGGCAAGCTCAGGCCGCTCGACGAGGATTGAAGGCACTCATCCCCCTCGCCAACGGACGGGTCTTTTTGGACTATCTGCTTTCGTCGGTGGCAGATGCGGGCTACAGCGAGGTGTGTCTCGTGGTAGCCCCCGAACATGAGGAACTTCGCCGGCGGTATCAGCAAGAGATGCCCCTTCGGCGATTGAGAATCACGTTTGCGGTCCAGGAGAAGCCGCTAGGCACGGCCAACGCGGTGGCAGCGGCCGAAGAATTTGCCGGCGATGATGATTTCATCATGATTAACTCCGATAACTATTATCCTGTGGCGGCCTTGACCGGTCTCCGCGAGTTGAAGGGTGCCGGAGTGGCGCTTTTTGACCAGGATACCATGCTCGCGCGGAGTAACATCGCGGCGGAGCGCATCAAAGCGTTCGCCGTAGGACTGGTGGAACGCGATGGGCGACTTGTTCGGATTCTGGAAAAACCCACAGCGGACGTACTGAG
>NZ_JACIYL010000812.1 GCF_014359955.1 Thermogutta sp.
TGAGCTCTTTCACGCCAACCCAGCGTTTTGGTTACCTCATGTTCGCCATGCTGACGGCGTCGTCATTCGGCAATCTGGTGCTTCTGCCCGCTCTTCTGGCCAGTCCGCTCGCTAACTTTTTCTGGAAGAGTGGCGAGAAAATCGCCGCTCGAAAACGCAGCCGGGGCGAAGGTCATCACGCCCCCGATTTGCATCCCCACCTGGTGGCGGAGCGAGAAGAGGAACCTGCCGGAGAACTGGTGGCAGTGGGAGCAGAAGTGGAGCTATCGGACTTGGTGGGGGTTTCCCCGCAAGGAAAGCCCGGTGCTGGAAAAGTCAGTCAGCGCTATGGTTCTGCTTCCAAACCGGCCAGCCGGCACGGGTTGCCTCGTCGTCCGCGGTAAGAGCCTTTTCCTCATCGTCGGAAAAGGACAGTGTCATCCTCGTCCGCGTGCGAAAAGTTGAATCGTAAAGAACCACTTGCCGCCAAAGGTAAAAAGTCTTAGGTTTAAGGGGATGTCCTCTCTTTTTTAAGAGAGAATGGCCTCTGGGTCAAACCACGAGCCGTCCGCATTTGGCAACAATTGGTCTTCCGGTTAAGGTCTGCACTGTTTATGAACCCGAAAACGAGCGCACGAGAAATCCCCTACCTTGCCCAGCGCTCCCGCAAAGGAAGTATCACGGGAGTCCAGATTTTGGGAGTGGGAAGTTACGTTCCCGATAACCGTGTGCGGAATGAAGATCTCGCGTCGCTGGGATACGATGCGGAGTGGATCGTTCAGCGTACAGGGATCCTGGAACGACGGCATGCGCCGCCGGAGCTGGCCACAAGCGATCTGGCGGTGGAAGCGGCGCGGCGATGTTTGGCGGATGCTGGCGTTGATCCCGCAGAGGTCGACCTCGTCCTGCTGGGGACGTACACACCGGATATGACGATGCCCGCCGCTGCCAGTCTGGTCCAGGAAAAATTGAAGCTGTGTGCCCCGGCCATGGATATCCAGGCAGCCTGCACCAGCTTCATGTTCGCCCTGCTGACAGGGATGCAGTTTGTGGCGTCGGGGTGCGCGAAACGACCACTGGTCATCGGGGCAGACTGCAACTCGCGGGTGTGCAATCCGGCAGATGTAAAAACATATCCCCTCTTTGGAGATGGTGCGGGAGCGGTGCTCCTTGGCCCCGGCGATCGCTCCCAGGGATTTATCGCGTTCTCCTACGGCTCGGACGGTGCGGGGTTCGATCTTCTTTACCGACCCATGGGAGGATCTCGCTGCCCTACCAATCACCAGGGCACGCTCAATGGAGAGCAGTATGTCGTGATGGAAGGCCGGCCCGTTTTCAAATGGGCCATCCGCATGCTTAATCAAACAGTCCATGACGTCCTGGAGATGGCGGATCTCACCCTGGCCGACATCAGCCTGGTTATCTTTCATCAGGCGAACATGCGGATCATCCAGGCTGCAGCCGAGGCCATTGGCATCCCCGACGAAAAACTCTACAACAACCTGGACCGCTACGGGAACACCTCTTCGGCAAGCATTCCCATTTGTTTGGACGAAGCTGTCCGCGAGGGAAGAATCCGCAAGGGCGATCTCGTGTTGCTGAGCGGCTTTGGTGGGGGACTGTCCTGGGCGACCGGCATTCTCCGCTGGTAGTTCCCGTTTCCGCTCGTGCGGTCCTTGGGAAGGCAGGAGGATGAAAAGCCGCCCCATCCCCGCTTTGGGAAAAGCACGGACATGCCACGGACATAATGAGTTGTAGGGGCAATCCATGAATGGCCCTACCGTTTAACCGGCAGATGAACCAGCCAGTCGGAATCCGGTCGGTCAAAGGGATGATCGAAAGGTGGGATGGTGGACGTGACAATCCGCGTCCCTCCGGGTTGAATCTCGCTCCCACGCGAACCCCTTTGAATGTCCACGTCCCGCCTAAAAAAAGCGGGAGGCATCG
>NZ_JACIYL010000813.1 GCF_014359955.1 Thermogutta sp.
AGTGGCTATTACATGGTGGAGGCGGAAGGGACGGTGAACCTCGGTCCGGCTTATGGCTCGGTGCGGGTGGTGGGGATGACGGTGGCCGAGGCCCGCTGGGCCATTGAGGCCCATCTGCGGCAGATTCTGCGGGCACCGGAGGTCTCGGTGCAACTGGCGCGGGCGAGTGGCCTCCAACCAATCAGCGGGGTCTATCTGGTGTCCCCGGATGGCACGATCAACCTCCGGCAATATGGGGCGGTGTATGTGGCGGGGCTGACGATCCCGGAAGCCCGCGAGGCCATCCGCCGCCATCTCAGCCAGTTTCTGGATTCTCCCGAGGTGTCTCTGGAGGTGCTGGCCTACAACAGCAAAGTGTATTACGTGATCACAGAGGGACCGGGAGAGGACGACAGCGTGATCCGCCTGCCCTGCACGGGCAACGAGACGGTGCTCGACGCGATCGCCCAAGTGGGCGGGATTTCGCAGGTCTCCAGCAAGCGGATCTGGATTGCCCGACCGTCCCCCGCAGGGACCGGCTGCGAACAGATTCTGCCGGTGGACTGGAACGCCATCACCCGGGGCGGGAACACGGCGACGAACTATCAGATTTTGCCCGGGGATCGGATTTTCATTGCCCACGATGACATGATCGCTTTCAGCACCTGGATCGACAAGATGGTATCGCCGGTGGAGCGGCTGTTCGGGTTCACGGGATTGGGGGCCTCGACAGTTCGCTCGCTGCAGACCATGGGCCGTGGATATAACCGCACCCGCAGCGGATTCTGAGGTGTAACCGAGAAAAACGGGTAGCACGAAACGCGTATTCAAAAAGATAAAACTGACAAGCAGCCAGAAAGGCGACGTCCAACGCCTGCATGAAACAACCGGCACTGGGAATCTGATGCTTGACCTTGCGGCAACGGCCTGTTGATTTCACCCGCGGGGGCAGGATTTGGATAGAATGTGAGGGAGGCCCGAGCGGCCAGAACATCGGTTTCTATCATCAATAATCGTTAAAGGTAGCACGAGATGGGCACCACGCAGTGGAAACTTTCGGCGATAAAGTCAGGACAAGTCTTTATGGGAAGCGTCTGGCGCAGTTATGGTTTGTGTGGGGTGCTGGCTGCCGCCATGTGGCTCGCTGTGGCTCGAAATGTGCCGGGTCAGGTGACCGGTGGGCACGCTGTACCCGGTGGCCCGGAAACCACGGTTCCTTCTGCCCCGCCGTTGTTGCCTTCCGTGCCGTCACCTTCAGGCGGTTTGCCTGAATCGGCCCCCGCGATAGCGCCGGCCCGGCCTGGTGCCCTGCCGCCTGCGCCTTCCGACGCATCGCAAACAGGCGGTTCGCGCACCAAGACGAGTCGTTCTGAAATGCCGTTGCCGCCCACGATGACGTCGAGCTCACCTCGTCTTCAGGCGGGTGGAGGTGGCTGGGTCAGCGGGGAAGCTGCTCTGGCGGGCGGTCCTTTTCCTGCGTATATGACGGGGTTTTCCAGCTTTCAAGGCGGCGGTTGGGGGGCCGCTCCAACTCGACCGGTGGAACGGCCGTTTTCTGATTATTCACCACCAGCGAGTGTCAGTCCCTACATCAACCTTTACCGTCCGGAAGGTGCGTTTGGTCGCGTGGGGAACTACTATTCCCTTGTCAGACCCATGATTCAACAACAGCAGACTAACCGCCAAATCTCCCAGCGACTTCGGCAAATAGAAAGTCCGGCCCAATCCGGCGGTGGCTATGTGGGCCGTGCCGCTCCTACCGGTGGCTATTTCATGAATTACTACGGCTACTTCCCGGGTCTTGGGGGCCGTTGAGCGAAAAATCAACTCAATATTGCTCGACGGGTGAGAATCAAGCGGCACTTTGTCGGTTCCGAGTGCACGCATCACGCATGTGCGTCGCTCACTTGGAGTTGAATCTCCACTAACACTAACACATATCTTT
>NZ_JACIYL010000814.1 GCF_014359955.1 Thermogutta sp.
GAATCTTTCTGGCGTATCGGGGTATCTGTGCCGCACACGGGCTTGCGGTCTCGCGGGAGTTAGCTACTATGTGCGGCGAACCGAGTAACTTACAACACTATGCGGTTGTTTTTCGTGCATTCGACTCACTACTGTTCGCGACGGCAGCTGTTCTCAGACGATCGCACTGGCTATACCAGCCACTAACTGCGTATCGTAGGCATGGCACAAATACAAGTACATTTGAGAAACAAAGTAATGTCGAAATAGCGAAGCTCGACGCGGGAGATAGATATTTGAATCGAGTTAGACAGGTGGAGTTGGCCATGCAACACCTTGATGAAAAAGGAATAGAAATCGATTCTAGCTACCGCCGTCGAATCACAGAAATGCTGGCCCACTACAAGAGAGCTACTGTTGTGAGGAACGGGGGCCTTCGGGGAATCGGAATGCTGTTGTATCTTATCTGTTCGGGAAGCTACGCACGCAATGCCAAACCGTCGGGCAATTTAATTGGAGATGTGCTTTGTTGTATCAGTAACACAGTCAATAGACTAAAGTAGTGTTCCAGTGCGAACATTTGGTCCGTAGCGGACTGTTGTCGGTTGTTTCCCGGGTTTGGAATACTGCCATTGGTGTAATGTACCACCTCCTCCAAAACGTGCGTAATGGTCGGTTAGAACTGGCTGATGTGCCACTGCCGCAGGTTGGCGATAATCGGCTGCTTGTCCGCACCCAGGCCTCGCTCATCTCCGCCGGAACCGAACGCATGGTGGCTCAGCTTGCCCGCAAAGGATTGCTCGGCAAAGCCCGGGCCAGGCCTGATCTCGTCAAAAAAGTCCTCACCAAACTCCAGCGCGATGGCCTCTGGGCCACCCTCCGTAGTGTCCAGCAGCAGCTCGACCGGTGGATGCCGCTCGGCTATAGCTGCGCGGGTGAAATCGTCGCCGCGGGACCTGCTGTGCGGCAGTTCCGCGTTGGTCAGCGGGTGGCGTGTGCTGGGGCCGGAATAGCCAATCACGCCGAATACAACGCCGTCCCCGAGCTTTTGGCCGCCTCGATTCCGGACGGCGTCTCCTGGGAAGACGCAGCCTACGCCACACTCGGGGCTATCGCCCTGCAGGGGATTCGCAACGCCGATGTGCGCGTCGGCGAATATGTGGTCGTCATCGGCCTGGGGCTTTTGGGCCAGCTTGCCGTGCAAATTCTGAAGGCTGCCGGGTGCCAGGTGGCTGGCCTCGATCCGGTCCCCGCCCGACGCGAGCTCGCACTCACCGGGGGAGCCGCTCTGGCTCTGCCGCCTGACTCGGCTTGCCTGCCGGCCGTCCGCAGTTGGACACACGGTCTGGGTGCCGACGCCATCATCATCACGGCGGCTACCGCCAGCAATGCCCCGGTGGAACTGGCCGCCGAACTCGCCCGGGACCGTGCCCGGGTCATCATGGTCGGCGTGACGGGGATGAATATCCCGCGAAAGCCCTATTATGAAAAAGAACTGACGTTTATTGTTTCTCGCTCTTACGGACCAGGCCGTTATGATCCCGACTATGAAGAACATGGGCACGACTATCCGCCGGGATATATTCGCTGGACCGAGCAGAGAAACTTGCAGGCGTTTTTAGAATTAGTCGCGGCCGGTTCCGTTCGGCCGAGTATCCTCACCACGCATCGTTTCCCCATAGATCGGGCAATCGAGGCCTTTGAGCTCATGCTCCACGGGGGGGAGCCGTACCTGGGAATCGTCCTCACGTATCCCTCCCGTGAAACACCGCCCGCCCGCCGGGTCGAATTGCCGCTACGTCGCCCCATTCACACGGAAACACTGGGGGTCTCCTTTATTGGTGCGGGTAATTTCAGCCAAGCCGTTTTACTGCCCATTTTGAAGAGATTGCCGCAGGTGCGGTTTCGCGGGATCGTCACTGCGTCGGGGGTTACGGCCCAAAC
>NZ_JACIYL010000815.1 GCF_014359955.1 Thermogutta sp.
CACGGTCACCCCGCCCGCCGTGATGACCTGGCGGAGCAAACTTCGGCTGTAGGCCGGGAAGTGATAGACAAGAAACGCGTCCAGGCGCCAGTCTGCTTCGTGAGGTGTGACTGTCAGCTCGATAGGAGTGTCACTCAGGCGCGGATCGGCCATAATTTTGTCCGCGGGCAGCGCTCATTTGTTTTCAGAGGCCTCATTGCCTGACGTGGCTGGCGGCTCGGCCTTGGACTCTGACGATCCCTGCGTTTGCTGAGGCTGGCTGCCTGAAGAAGCAGGCCCACTACCTGCTGGCTGCGGAGGAGCCGACTTGGTTTCGCCGCTCTCGGGGGCGGGCAACTCCGGCAATTGGCCGGGGGTTTGCGAGGGGGCCGCGACGGGTTCCGAGGGCTGACTCTGCGGCTGAGCACTCTGCGATTTCCCGGTACCTTCTGGCGCCGGGGGTGTCGGCGGTGGCACCTCTGTCGGTCCCGGAGTGATTGGCGGAGGCAGCACGCTGCCCGTGCCTTCCGTGTTGGTGGTTGGCTTGGGCGGCTCATAGGCCGCGAACATGTCGTAAAACTGGCGATTTTCTGGTTTGTTCAGGAAAGCGATGCGGCGGCGGGCGAGTTCGGCGTAGGGACCGTCCGGCCACCGATCCACCAATTCCTGATAAACCTTAATGGCATTTTCCAGCTCGCCCTGTCCCTGTCGGGTTCCGGACAAAGCCTCGTACGCTCTGGCAAGTCCCCAAAGCACCCTTTGCTGGAAAAACGGTGATCCAGATACTCCCCGCACGGCGAGATATCCGTCAATTGCTTTGCGGAGTTCTTGGGCAGCATTCGCCTTGTTGGTAAGCATTTCCTGGCAGCCGAATCGAAGGTGAAGATCTGCCGCCAGCAAACGGGCCCAATGCCCGGCGTCGGTCCGTGGATATTGCTCGGCGACGGCCTCGAGGTCTGCTGGTCCGCCTGTCTCCAGGGCTGCGTACAGGGCGTTCCAAGCGTTCTGCTCTACGGCTCGCGCCCAGTTCGCCCAGACCATCCAGCCCACATAGAGCACGACGATTGCCACCAATCCGACCAGAATGGCCTGGGAGTAGGGGGCGATTTTCTGCATCCAACGCCCGATGAGTTCGGCCAGTTCGTTTTCTTTCAGCTCTTGCCGTCGTTCTCGTTTCATTGACCTGTCATCCTCACGTTCTAATCCGCTTTTGCCGCAGGAATGAGAACCCGCGTGCTCCTACGGGTTTCCATAGTGTTGGATTGTTGGGACCCTAACACCGCCGTCTTCTCGGCTCTTACTATTAAGTTTTTATCTTACCGGAAAGGCGTTACGGGAAGAAGATCGGTCAGTTGGTCACTGGCGCGTTTTGCTGCCTGCGTGATGAACCCGCTTGGGCTTGAAGGAGGAGCTAATTCCGGGCACCGCATCGCAACTGGTACGGATCAAGAAGCCCCCACAGTGGACGCTCCAGACTTCGCGTCAGGGTGATTCATCTGGCAAAAGGATTTTCAAATCAAAGGGCCGGATGTCGATGCGATCGAAGGCCTGGACTTCCGTCACGCCCAGGCTGCGCCGAGGAGTGACACGGAAGCGAACAAATTGTGCGGTGACAGGCGATGACAATGGGAGAATGTAATTCCAACCCTGAGCTGTTTCGTCATCCGGAAGCATGTGATTAATGGGAATCTCCCGACGCCACAGATTCAGATTGAATGTCCCCTGTCGAGTGAAGGTTTCACCATCGAGCGACGTCCAGACCTCCACTTCATCTCGGACCTCTCCCTTGAGAGCATCCCACCATGGCCATCCGGCCGTCAGATGGATCCCAAACCCGGCGATTTCCTGCGGCTCTTGCATGTCAACAGTGATCTCCGCAAGACCGCTCTTCTCATCGAATCCCACTGCGTATTTCATGGATATTCCGCCCGCATAATTCGGC
>NZ_JACIYL010000816.1 GCF_014359955.1 Thermogutta sp.
GCCCACCTGGCCGGGTTTGACGGGTTCAAATGGCTCTTTTTTTCGGGTCAGAGTGTTGTAGACGCGGATCATAGGCATGAAGGTCGCTTAAAAACCCAGGTTCAGATGTGTTTTCCGAATTTATTCCCTTTGTCGGTTGGTAGGAGTTTTCCGTCAACGCCGGGAGATCCACAACGGCTTTCTCTCCAGCGATTGTGCCCCTTGGCGCTTTTCAATCCTGTTCGGTCGATCGCCACAGCAGGACAACGGCCTGGGCAGCGATGGCTTCCTCGCGACCGACGGCATCCACGCCTTCCCCCGTTTTGGCCTTGATGCTGATCTTCTCCGGGGAAACTCCCAGGATATCAGCCACGCGTTTTTTCATTTCGGGGATAAAGGGGGCCAGTTTGGGTTTCTGGGCATGGATCGTGCAATCGAGGTTGGCGAGTCGCCATCCCTGTTCGACGGCCAGGGACCACGCCCGCCGTAGCATATCATCGGACGCCCGGCCACGATTGGCCGGATCGGTATCCGGAAAAAGCTGGCCGATGTCGCCCAGACCTGCCGCTCCCAGAATGGCATCGGTAATGGCATGGAGGAGCGTATCGGCATCGCTGTGTCCCACCGCATGGCGATCATGTGGGACTGTGACCCCCCCTAAGAGAAGCGGCCCTGGCTCCTCCAGGCGGTGGATATCCGTCCCAAGCCCAATCCGATGCGAGATCATTCCGTTGGTTCAAAAAGCAAATGTCGCTCCAGGAGCTTGCCACACGTTGGGGACTCGCCACGATGTGCCGAGTCGCCCCCGTCTGCCCGAGCGGTGAGCGTTTCTTTTCCGACGGGGTCTGAGTCCCGGTATAAAATTCTCTAGTTGGCGCACTAACCAACAGGGTTCGATCGTCGGATGTTCGGCGGCGCCCCATCGGGTGATTCTCAATATCGACAAACTTTGCCTGGATTATAGCCCTTTCCCGTTATTCTCACAACTCCGCATCTGGCTGGGGCATTCCCGTTTTGGTGCCGATGTGTGAGAGGGCAGATGTTCCCGACGTGTGGTGGCGCCATTCATGAATGGCCGCCCACGCAACACAAACTGACATGAACGGACGCAACTCGGTCGGTGAAAGGGATCGTCGAGGTTGGAATGAGGGGCTGACAAACAGGTCCCCCCAAGGGGTTGGCGCTGCGGCAGCGGGTTCTGTCGAGGTTTGCGTCCCGGTCCAGATGCATGGCAGAAAGCGGCAGAAATGAGATGACCTCGCAGGTGTCACGCTGGCCGGTGGGGAGGTGTGGGCTGTCGTGAGTTTGCGGCTGACAGGGGATTTTTCCGTCAGAGGGCAGCCAAATGAAAAAGACAAACAAGCGAGTTCCCACCATTCGTTTGAAACGCGTTTACGACCCCCCGTCGCCGGACGACGGTTTTCGGGTTCTCGTCGATCGCCTCTGGCCGCGAGGAATCAAAAAAGATCAACTCGCCCTCGACCTGTGGATGAAAGATGTCGCACCGAGCGATGGGCTACGCAAATGGTTCGGGCACGATCCCACCAAATGGGAAGAGTTTCAGCGTCGCTACCGCGAAGAGCTTCAACAGCAGCCCGAACAACTGGACTTGCTTCTTTCCCACGCGTTGAGCTCTGGATTGACCCTCCTGTTCGCGGCTCAGGATCGCGATCACAATCAAGCGGTGGTCCTGCGGGAAGTGCTCCTGGAACGCGCCAGGACCGGTGAGAACCAGGCCGGTCGTTAGACCGTCTCGAAAGATGAAGGCACCCACGGGCCCACGGGTTCTTTCTTCCCCGGAGTCGTTTCCGCATCAGTTGGCCGGTATACCGAAGGACACTTTACCCGTTTGGGTGAGGAGGCATCGTCCATGGAAGCCGACCCAGCCAGTCGCCAGATTCGTCAGGCCCTTCGGTTGGTTGTCCTTTTGGGACTGG
>NZ_JACIYL010000817.1 GCF_014359955.1 Thermogutta sp.
CACAGATGAGTTGATGAACGTTCAAAAAAGGGCTTTCGGCAACGGTTGACATTCAAGGAAGCCTGTTGACGGGTAAGGGCCGGGAGGTCAGCACCACGAGGAGGGCACAAAGCCAATGAAGAGTAAAGTTCGGACCTTCATCGCGGTGGAAGTGGATGAGGGGGTGCGCAGCCGAGCATCCAAGCTAATCAAGCAGCTTCGACAATCGGGAGCAGACGTCACGTGGGTCGCCCCTGAAAATATGCATTTGACGATCAAGTTTTTGGGCGACGTGGATTACCGGGACGTCTACCATGTCTGCCGGGCCGTGGAAGAGTGCGTAGCCACGGTGGAGCCCTTCACGGTGGAAATCCGTGGCGTCGGGGCGTTCCCGTCACTGGAACGACCTCGCGTCATCTGGCTTGGGGTGGATCTTGGGGCCGCCGAGATGCAGGCTCTCAACGAGCGTGTGGAAACGGCTCTGAGTGCAATCGGCTTTCCCCGAGAAGGCAGGAAGTTTCATGCTCATCTGACACTGGGGCGGGTCCGCAAGAGCGGGCGGGCGGTGGAACACCTGGTCGCCATGCTTCGCGAATACCAGGACGTGGAATTCGGCCCCACCACTGTCGATCAACTGGTGATTTTCTCCAGTGAACTGCTTCCCACGGGGCCTGTCTATGAGCCGATGGGTCACGCGGAGTTGAAAGGCTAGGTCGGCCGAGTCTGAGAGCCAAGATCAGACGGCAGGGATGCCCATACAACAATCCCACGTGCGGGATGGCGGAACTAACCCGTTACGCGTACCCGTCGGTACCCTTCGTCCTCATCGGCTTGATCGTCGGCCTTGCGCAACTTAAGGGTCGCGCCCGTAGGAGTCCGTCGTTCGGGGAGGATCCCCCGCGTGGTCGTCGCCAGGAACTGATAGAACAGCGCCGCGGGCCCGGTTGAGAAGTTGACCCGCAATTCTTCCAGCACGTCGTTCCAGAGTAACCCGCTTCGATAGATGACGCGATAGGCGCGCTTCAACTCCTCGATCGCCTCTGTAGAAAAGCCTGCCCGCCGAAGTCCAATCTGATTAAGCCCCACGACGTAGCTGCTCAAACCATCAACCGTCACGTAGGGCGGCACGTCTTTGTTGATGTGCGCTTGTCCGCCAACCATGGCGAAGGAGCCAATGCGGCAGAACTGGTGCACAGCCACCGCCCCTGAAACGTACGCCCGGTCTCCCACCGTCACATGTCCCGCGAGCATGACGTTGTTGGCGAAAATAGTGTTGTTCCCGACTCGGCAATCGTGAGCGATATGCACATTGACCATCAGGAGGTTGTTATCGCCCACCAAAGTTGCATCTTCCTCGTCGAGTGCTCGGTGAATCGTGACATTTTCGCGAATTACGTTCCCCGAGCCTATGATCACTTTCCCCGGCCGTTCCGGAATATGGACATGCTGTGGGATTCCCCCGAGGACCGCACCTTCGCAGATCCAGTTGTTATCGCCGAGGGCGGTGCCCTTTTTGATAGTCACCCGCGCCTCCAGCCGACAACCATCGCCGATCTGGGTGTCCTCCTCCACGACACAGAACGGACCGATTTCCACATCACAACCGATCGCCGCCAGTGGGCTGATCACCGCCGTCGGGTGTATCCGTGTTGCCATGCTGACCTCCATGTCCTCCCGATCCCGCTAGGCTATGCACCATCCCTTGATGAGAGCGATGCCGATCCGATTTCACCCCAACTTGCCGAAAGTATCGATTGTAGCGTCTCGTCAGAATGTATCGGATAGGCACGCCTTTTTCGTTCAGTTTTGTCGCGATCGTCGCTCTGATTCGCGTCCCAATTTCCTCTTCCAGCTTTTCGTTTATCGCCCGAAGGTGTCAATTTGACTACTCTTGCCTGTCAAGCGGTTACTTTTCGACACCCTCCGGCATCACCT
>NZ_JACIYL010000818.1 GCF_014359955.1 Thermogutta sp.
CCGCTGATGCCAAAGGATTGGCCACCCGGGCGTCCTCCGGGAAGGTGCTCAACGCCGTTGCCAAGCACATCCCGTGGATGATGGGAGGTTCGGCCGACCTGGCGCCATCCAATAACACGCTCCTCACATTCCCGGAGGCGGGCCATTTCGCCGCAAACAATTACGCCGGGCGGAATCTTCACTACGGCATCCGTGAGCACGCGATGGGAGCGATCAGCAACGGTCTGACGCTCTGTGGACTCCGCCCCTATGCGGGGACGTTTCTCGTATTCAGTGATTACATGCGGCCGGCAATCCGGCTGGCTGCCCTGATGGAATTGCCCGTCCTGTACATCTTCACGCATGATTCGATCGGGGTGGGCGAGGACGGCCCGACGCATCAGCCGGTGGAGCATGTGGCGGCGTTGCGGGCGATTCCTCATCTGGTGGTCATTCGCCCGGCCGATGCCAACGAAGTGGCGGAAGCCTACCGTGTGGCGCTGCGGATGCGTCGCAACCCGGTCGCCCTCATTCTTACCCGGCAAAATCTCCCCACGCTGGACCGAAGTCAATACGCCTCTGCAGCCGGACTGGCCTGCGGGGCCTACATTCTGGCCGAGGCTTCCAAGTCGCCGCCGGATGTGATTCTGATTGGAACGGGAAGCGAAGTGGCTGTGTGCCTGGCTGCCCGGGAATTGCTTGCCCAGGAAGGGATCGCCGCCCGGGTCGTGAGCATGCCGAGTTGGGAGCTCTTTGAAAGTCAGCCGGAAGAGTACCGCCGCTCCGTCCTGCCGCCGGAAGTGCCCGCACGGGTTGCCGTGGAAGCCGGTATCTCCCAGGGGTGGGACCGCTATCTCGGGCCGAAAGGGATTTTTGTGGGGATGAAGGGCTTTGGGGCCTCCGCTCCCGCCGGAGTGCTCATGAAGCATTTCGGAATTACGCCCGAAAACGTGGCCGCGGCCGCCAAAAAATCACTTGGCCAGGCGTGATCGTTTGAGAGATTGGAGGTTCCCTTCAACCGGGGGCTGGGCCGTTCAGGATCCCCTGGATGTCTTCAGCACAACCGCAGCGAGACGAGGACAAGACTCGGCGCGAGTCGTCTTTCCGGCGACTGTCGCGGGAGTTTGCATGTCTGCACGCACGACTCCGTGATGAGGGAGGACGGCTGTGTTCGCGTTTGTCCGCCCGAGGCAGGGAGATTCTGACTCCTGCTTTTCAGAACGGTTTGGGGCTGGCGCTGATCGTGGGGGGTGGAATCTGGCTTGTCGGTACGGGACATCCGCTGGCGCTGGCGCTTTTTTACGCAGGACTGGCCATCTGGCTGGCCACTCGTGAAAATCCTCGCTGACGTCGACAAGAGGATCGCCACTCGATGAAAGCAGGACGATGGGAATTGGGGTGGCGGGCTCAAAAGGCCTTAATTCAGCCACGGATGAGCCGGTTGATGCTTCAGGTTGAGGGCGTTGACGAGAATCGTTCGGCCGATCGAAAAGACGACTTTTTTCCACAGCTCCCGTTCGTTTTCTGGAAAAACGAGATCCTTCGTGGCCTTGGCCACCAGCCAGGAACCCTGGGCCAGTTCACCTTCCAGTTGTCCGCCTGCCCAACCGGAATGTCCGAGGAACACCCGGGCTTCGTGTCCTTCTTCCGTCATCAATCGCTCCAGATTGTGCCGCTGGAGAGAGAAGTAAACGCCGGGGATGACCTCCAATTCGGCCAACTCGGGGGCATCGTGGAGGGCCATGAGCGGGCCGCTGACGGGTCCGCCGATATTCAAAAACCGGTCGTTGACGCAGGGTGTGTTCGACACTTCCGCCCAGAGTTCTTTGATCCGCTTGGGGTGGAGCCGATTGAGGATGACGCCGAAGGCGCCGTTCTCATTGTGTTGGATAATAAGCACCACCGTTCCCACGAAGTTGGGATCCACGAGATAG
>NZ_JACIYL010000819.1 GCF_014359955.1 Thermogutta sp.
GCTGGCCGAACGCCTCCCGGGGTGGAAATCCCCATCCAAAAATATAGAAAAGGTGCGGAGCATACGATGAAGGCAATCCGAGCTTGTCGAAGTACCACTCGGCGACGCGATCGTAAGTCGTAAAGTCTGCGATAACCTTTCCGTTTTCAAACCGGATCACAGGATCGGGACGAATGGCATCGGGACACAATCGCCGTTCGGCCATGAAGGCGACGAGCTGAGGATAAACCTCGTCAAAACGTCTTCCCCAGAACTCTCTGCCCGGCCCCAGCCGCGCATCGTAAATGGCCGGAAAACTGGTTCGTTCTGGCAGGGCAAAATCCCAGATATGGCACCGTAAAGGCACCCGTTTCACGATGCTACTTCCCACGCGGAGGCGAACCTGTCCAAGGTAATCTCCAGGCCGGGCATCCCGCGGAATTCTGAAAATGATCCAGACAGGCTGCGCCCTCTCAGCCTTGAGATCAAAGGTATTCTTGGGGAGCAGGGGATCAGGCCACCAGCCTGCCCAACCATCACTGCCTTGTGCCCCCACAGCGATTTTCCGGTACCAGGCCGCCTCCCTGGTGCGGAAATAGTTGGAGGGGTGGTCGATGGGCACAAACCCGACAACGGCCACTTGAAACTCGTCGAGCTTCGCTCCAGATTCGTGGACTGGCGCCTCAACCTCGACGGTGACCTTCTCCAACGGCGTGTGCGACTTCACGACGAATTGGAGCGCCTCCCATTCCCCTTTTGCAGCGAAAACGGACAGTTCCTTCGGCGCAGGGCCCGGTGGATCTTCCTGGAAAACCTTCACAACACCCGGTACCTGCCACAGTGCCAACTCGCCATCGGGAACAGGCTTGGCTTCCCATTCTGCAGCATCTACCGGGACAACTTCCGTCACCATGATCGCGTCATACCAAAAGACACCATGACTGTTCGTCGTCAAATGGATCGTCATGTCGTTGGCATCAGCCGGTGCCCGTACTACCCCGCTGAGTAGCGTCCAATCCTGCGTTCCTGAGATTCCTGGCCCGATGCTGGTCATCGCCCCCTGCGCTGTGAGCCGGCCGCGCGCATCGTGGAAGTGTAAATGGATTTGGACTTTACCCTGGCTCACGTCCCGGCATTTAAGCCAGCCCGTCACAAGGTAATTCCGCCCGGCCTTTACCGGCACTTTTTCCTGCCAACCGTACCATCCTCGCTTGGCGTCATTGCTCACTTCCAAGCGAGCCGACCGTCGTCCCCCGCCCATCGGAGGAGTGCTCTCGTCCACGGCAAACTTCACGCCTTTGGCGCCTTCGCCGATTCGCATCCACGCGTCGGGCAGTTTTTCACCATCTTCGAACGATGGGTTTTTGACCAGATTTCTCCCGCTGAAAAGGAGCCGTTCAAAGTCACGGTGATGGCCAGCTTCGGCGGCCAATCGTTGCTCATTGGATGTTAACATCAAATAGCGATGCAAAACTGAGCCAGCCGGTAGATCGTCACTCCACAGGACCCACGTTCCCACCACCAGGCACTCTTTCGTGCCAGAATTGTGGAGCACGACAAGCCGGGTTCCGTCACCGGCTTCATTTTTCCAGCGAAACTTTTCCAAAGGCAGGGCAAGCAGAACGTCTCTAATCTCCTCATCCGCAAACTGAAACACCTTCGCGTGAAGCCGCGACGGCCACCCTCCGTCGATGGCCGCTTCCGCTTGCCACGGCTCTTCTGCTGCCACTTCTTTGAGAACACGCTGCTCCGGCTTTCCGATGGTCACGGTCCAGGGCGAATCGCCAATGACTTCGAGGGAGACGTCATCGAACCACGCCTGGCCGGTTCCTCGTAAGACTGTGCCCACGCTCAGTGTTGTTGCCTCTGGCGGAACCACGAACTCGGCTTCAATTTCCCTCCAGTCGTACGTACCGCCACCGGCCGAAAATACC
>NZ_JACIYL010000082.1 GCF_014359955.1 Thermogutta sp.
GAACGATCAAACGGCGTGCGTCATTCTTCAGCAACCAAACTTTTTCGGGTGTATTGAAGCCGCTGGAAAGATCAGTGAAATCACACACGCGGCCGGTGCTTTGCTTATCGCGGTTGTGGATCCGATCAGCCTGGGTGTGTTGCGTCGGCCGGGTGATTATGGTGCCGATATTGCGGTCGCCGAGGGGCAGTCCCTGGGATTGCCCCTGGCCTGGGGTGGTCCCTATTTGGGGATTCTCGCCTGCAAGGAAGCGTTTCTGAGGCGACTGCCTGGACGCTTGGTAGGCCAGACGGTGGACCGCCGCGGCCAGCGGTGTTGGGTCCTCACATTGCAGACGCGGGAACAGCATATCCGGCGGGAAAAGGCCACCAGTAACATCTGCACCAATCAAGGGTTGATGGCCCTTCGGGCGACGGTGTACCTGGCGGCCCTGGGACCGCACGGGCTTCGCGCCGTGGCCGAGCTGTGTTTGCAGAAGGCGCATTACCTCTGCGAACGCCTCCAGCGGGAGGCAGGCTTCCAGCCGCTTTACGACGCAGCGTTTTTCAAGGAATTCGCCCTGGCCGCCGAAAGTCCGGCTGAGGTGAAAACCCTTCTTGAAATCGCCACGGACGCGGGGTACTTCGCCGGCATTCCACTCGGGCGGTGGTTTCCCGAACTGGCGAACGGTCTGCTCATCGCTGTCACAGAAAAGCGTACTCAGGCGGAAATGGATGCCCTGACGGCCGTTCTGGCGTCCGCTCGCGCCCGGGCAGACCACAAGGCCATCGACAGAAAACCGTCCATGACTCCTTCCTCGCGAACCGTGCAGGTTGAATAATTCCCATGAGAAATAAACAGGCCACCCAGCTATTGTTTGAGCTTTCTCAACCTGGATGTGCGGAAGCGATCGTCCCGCCGTGCGACGTGCCATCGCGACCGCTGGGAGAGCTTGTTCCCGCTGAGGAACTGGCGGAGGCACCGCCTCCTCTTCCGGAAGTGAGCGAGCCTGTACTCATCCGGCATTTCATCAACCTCTCCCAGCTCAATATGTCGGTGGACACCCATTTTTATCCGCTGGGATCGTGCACGATGAAATACAATCCCAAGCGGAACGATCGGCTCGCTCAGTTGCCGGGTTTTGCCAATCTGCACCCTTACCAACCTCTGGAAACAGTCCAGGGACTTCTCGGCGCCCTTCACGCCCTTGAGCAGATCCTGGCCGAGATCGCAGGAATGGAAGCCGTGACGCTTCAGCCGGCGGCCGGCGCCCATGGCGAACTGACGGCCCTTCTCATCGCGGCGGCTTATTTTCGGCATCGCGGCGAGCATCGCACGACGGTGCTCATTCCCGATGTGGCCCACGGAACCAATCCCGCGAGTGCCACCATGGCCGGTTTTCGAAGTGTTCAGGTGAAAAGCAATACGCAGGGACTGGTCGATCTGGAAGATTTGCGGAGCAAGATCAACGCTCAGACGGCCGTCTTTATGATCACCAATCCCAACACGCTGGGATTGTTCTAAACGCAGATTCGTCGCATTGCCGACATGGTGCACGCGGTCGGCGGCCTTGTCTATATGGACGGCGCCAACATGAACGCCGTCATGGGAATTGTCCGCCCGGGCGATTGCGGGGCCGATATGATGCACTACAACCCGCACAAAACATTCAGCGGCCCTCACGGGGGAGGCGGACCTGGAGCCGGGCCGGTGGCCGTCAAAAAACACCTTGCCGACTTTCTTCCCATTCCGGTGATCGTGGAGACGGCACCCGGGCAGTACACACTCGATGAGAATCGCCCCCTGTCTATTGGACGGGTGAGAAGTTTCTACGGAAATATCGGCGTTCTTCTTCGCGCGTATGCTTACATAAGAAGTCAGGGACCAGAAGGCCTGCGCCGGGTGAGCGAGCGGGCTGTGCTCAATGCCAACTACCTCCTTGCCCGCGTCCGATCCTTCCTGCCGGTGCCCTACGGCTCCCGATGTATGCATGAGTTTGTGGCTTCAGCGATGAAGATTCGGGCGAGCCGAAATATCTCGGCAATGGACATTGCGAAACGTCTTCTCGATTACGGATTTCACGCGCCGACGGTGTATTTCCCTCTCGTTCTACGGGAGGCTCTGATGATCGAACCAACCGAAACGGAAACCAAGGCCACGCTGGACGAGTTCGCCGATACGCTCAAGGCCATCCTTGAAGAACCGCCCGAGTTGGTTCACGAAGCCCCTCATACGACGCCGATTTCCCGGCCCGACGAGGTGCTGGCTGCCCGCTCACCGATCCTCAAATGGACGCCCCCTGGTGAAAATGCGGCCTTTTGATCGGGCTTGCAAACTTCCGCAACGCCATGGAGACATGTTTACTTTTGATCGACTCGGCGCGAAATGGCGCCTCTAACATGGCGGCCGACGAGTGGTGTGCTGCCTGGGCGGCACGTCATGGGACGGTCATTCTGCGGCTTTATCGGTGGCAACCGGCCACACTTTCGCTGGGATATTTTCAGCGTTATGAAGACCGGCACAGTCATCCGGCCAGTCAATCCTGTCCGGTGGTGCGCCGACCCAGCGGCGGTGGTGCGATCCTTCACGATCGTGAATGGACCTATGCCCTGTGCCTCCCGGCAGGACATCCCCTGGCCAAAGACCGTTTGTCGCTTTATCTGACCGTTCACGAAACACTGGCCAACTGGCTGCAACGCTGGGGAGTGATGGCCGCCGTTTTGCGCGAGGAAGATCTTTCCACCCGTTGCAGTTCAACGCCATCGCGTTCGTGCCCGTTCCTCTGTTTTCAGCGTCGCACGGTGGGGGATATTGTGGTCGTGGTCGATGGCGACACTCTTTCGAGCCATCAATCCCCCTCGAACTCACTCGCTAAAGCGCAGGAGGCAGTGGAAACAGCCGAGTTATCTCAGGCGTCCGGTAAATTGACGGTCAAACTCGTTGGGAGTGCGCAGCGGCGCACCCGCGATGCAGTGCTCCAACATGGAAGTGTCCTTTTGGGGCAATCGCCCTGGGCGCCGGAGTTGCCCGGACTTTGGGAAATAACCGGACACAAAGATCCCCTCACCGAGGACAAGGAGCTCTTTCGGGATTTCGCAGTGGCCTGGCCGCCGATGCTTGCCCAGGCACTCGGCTGGCGGTTGCAGCCCTTTCCCCACTCGATAGAACACGATCCGGTTTTCGACGAACTTTTTGCCCGCTTTTCTTCTCAGGAATGGACCTGGAAATCGCGGTCTGCTATCGGCTGACCGGCACGCCGACAAGTCACTTGTTTCCCAGCCGGGGTGGATTTACTCTGTTAGAAGGCTGAACGTGGGTGAGGCCGCACAACGGCCATCCCATACTGGATTCTCCTTCCGGCGTCCAGCAATCAGAAAAAAGCACATTCGTGCGTTCCACGTTTGCAAGGAGTTCACCAATGGCGAAGCTGCCGCGTCGGGACTTTTTGAAGCGAACATTGGGCGTACCGATAGCCGCTGCGGCTGTTGGGCATCCTTTGGCCTGGGCATTCGGCGGAGGGGAGTCCCCGCGAACCATCCGCCTGGGGTTGGTGACCTACCTTTGGGGCCGCGATTGGGATCTGCCGACCCTTCTTGACAACTGTGAAAAAACGGGAATGGAAGGTGTCGAGTTGCGCACGGAACACGCCCATGGTGTGGAGCCGGACATCGGCCCCGAAAAACGCGCAGAAGTCAGAAAACGCTTCGCCGACAGCCCGGTCGTGCTTGTCGGGCTGGGGTCCAATGAAGCCTTCCATTATCCCGACCCGGAACGCCTCAAGCAATCAATCGAACGGACCAAGGCGTTCATCAAACTCAGCCATGATGTCGGCGGACTGGGCGTCAAAGTCAAGCCCAATGATCTTCCCAAACAGGTACCGCAGGAAAAGACCATCGAGCAGATCGGTCGGGCCCTCAATGAACTGGCTGCTTTTGCCGCCGATTATGGACAGCGGCTGAGATTGGAGGTGCATGGTCAGTGCGCCCCGCTGCCTATCATGAAAAAGATTATGGATGTGGCCACCCATCCCAATGTTGGTCTGTGCTGGAACTCGAATCCGGAAGACCTTCAGGGACAGGGGCTGGAATACAACTTCAATCTGGTGAAAGATCGGCTGGGGGATACCGTCCACGTGCGGGAATTGAATCTCGGCGATTATCCCTATCAAACCCTGTTCAATCTTCTGGTGGCCAACAACTACAAAGGCTGGATTCTTCTGGAATGCCGGACCAATCCGCCCGACCGGATCGCGGCTTTGATCGAGCAGCGGCAGGTCTGGGAGAAAATGATGGCGAACGCGCGGAACGCCGCCTGAAAACGACCGCGAGCACCCCTCCAAAGCGCCAGGTGGTTCGCGATTTGTTGATTTTTTACAGACGAGGTTTCCGAGCGCACCACGTCCAGTGGCGGTCGCTGGTCATGTGAACGGACGTCGGCGGATAACCCAGGCGAGTGACGAGCTCGGCCATCTCTTCCACCGTCAACGCCGCCCGTAGGGAATCGGCGAACATCTGCTGCTGGTGGGCGTTGGCGTTTCCGGCATACTGCGTGACCAGGTGCTGCAACTGTTGTTCATTTTGCGGCCGTGCCAGATCTCGAAAAAACAACAGTCCACCCGGAGCGGTGATGCGGTCGGCTTCCACGAGGCCCTGCCACGGGTCGGGCAGATGATGAATGAGGCTGTTGGACATGACGAGCTGAAAAGCCCCGTCAGCAAAGGGAAGCCGCTTGGCATCCGCCTGGACGAGAAAGATTTTATCGCGCAGGCCGAGTCTGCTGAGATGTTCCCGGGCCACCAGCAGCATATACCGAGAGTATTCGACCGCCACCACCTCAAATTGCCGATGTCGCTGGACCAGTTCTATGGGGATCAGGGCTGTGCCCGTGCCCAAATCGGCCACTGTTCCCGCGGAGGCTCCCGCGGCCAGAAAGTCGGCCACAAATACCCGATTCACCTCGGAGTGGTCCATGGAATCGTAATCCAGAGCCTCTTCGAGGGTGTCCATCACTTCCGGTTCAAGAACCCGGCTCAGCATGGCAGTGACGTGGCATGCAGACTTCAAAAAGGGGACCGACGGAACACACCGACGGCCCCCATGGGACATTACCATCTTCGTTGGTTTTCAGACTCAAGCGTCATTCACCGAACATCGTCTTGCGGACGGTGTCGAGATCCACACCCAGCACTTTTTTGGCGATGGATTTAAGGGTCTCGTAATCGCCCTGGATATGGACGGTCCGATGGGCGTGCTCCAGAGCCTCGCCGTGTTTGAGCTCCTTGGCCGGAGACAGTGATTCAATTTCATAGAAGGGCCCCAGCCCTGGCTTGTCCGGACCGGCTGGTCCGTCGTTGTAACTGTTGGCCACGTCACCGACGTATGGCTCAGCCTGTGGCAATTCCCACATGTTATTCATGTAAAGATGCTGCGTGGGATCCTCCGGCATTGTGAAATGCACAAGCGTGAGCACATTGTGGACGAAGTCCATCGAACCCGCCACATTCCGTGCCCGCTTTTGGGATGTTCCGATTTTCGACCGGTAGTTGCCGTCGGCAAGGAAGAGAATGGCTTCCGGCAAAATCTTGAGGCGTTCCGGAGGAATCGGGCCGAAATAATCGGATTTGACCACCGGCCCGAGTGTGGCCTCATCTCCCGGCCGATACGGCACAATGACCACCGTCTTCGGTCCGGCATTGAACATTCCCAGAATCCAGATCGAGACCAGCCCTTTTTCTTTCTGCATGGGCTCGCCGAGATTCACAACCCGGTTGATTGTCTCGTAGCCCACCAGTTTGACGTGTCCCGAAGTCAGTTCCTGGGCTGCTTCGCCGAACAAGTGCTGCAAGTCAGCCGGTGTGAGCAAACGGACATCCCGCGTGACTTCCAGCTTGAATTCCGTTCCCGACGCGTTGACGAGTTCCATGCGCCGGCGCATGCGATAGAACGGATCGTGGGGCCGACTGATCATCTCCCAGGCCCCCTCGTTGAGTGCCGGAGGAGTGAACCAGTTATCGAGATTCTGCTCTGCCCCCTTTTTGAACCACAGAGAAAATTGACCGCCTTCTGGCGAAAGCCAGAACCGATCTTCACCACCGTAATTGTTAAAATGCGGGTTCGGCTTGCCAGCGTCGATGAAATCTTTGTTGATAAACCCAAAGCTCAAACCGTGCATACCGTCACAAGTGGAGGTCATGACGCGCCCTTGCCATTCCGGGCAGACCAACACGCGGGCACCATGTTCATCCACCAGTTCATAGATTTTTGTGTGCCTGGCAAGGTACTGCCGTGCTTCGCCGTAACTCATCGCTCTCCCTTTCCCATCCTCGGCGCAAACCATTGGGGCCACCAGGGACAGCGCGATCGCTGTTCCCAAACTGAAAAACCCGCTCAGTGTGCCACTTCTCGTGCCGCTTGCCATCGCATCACCTCCACAGCAAAGAAGCCAGTTCACCCATCAGCCGTTGCTCACGACTCGTTTCAACGTCAAAATGGTGTCGATGCATTTTGTCGCTCAATGACTTTCCCCTATTGTGACGGCGAAAATCGCTCGCGTCGAGTCACCACGATCAGTCATCCTGCTGGATCGTCCGCGCCGCTTACTCCAGGCGGGATGAACCAGCAGGGGAGTCGGCGTGCGATCGTACCCGCCAGGCAAGAATGAGAGTGGGAAATCGGCGAGGGGATCGGACGTGACTTCGCGAGGCGCTGAAGCACAGCCCCCGAGCCTTCCGCACCACTTTCACACCTTGAGGAGATTTCGAATGAGCAGAAGTCGAGCCAGGTTCTTTTTCGCAGTATGCCGGCGCACAAACCAGTGGAAAACCGTGCGGCGTGGAGGGGGCCTGCTCCTGCTGTTTTCCCTGCTACCGACGGGTTTCTGGTCGCTGGGTGTGCAGGCGGAAGAGACCGCTAACAAATTGCAGAAAGAACCGGCTCGGCCGAAAAACCTGCTCGTGTTGTTTTCCGATGATCAGCGGTTCGACACCATCCACGCCCTGGGAAATCCAGAAATCCGCACGCCGAATCTGGACCGGCTCGCCCAGGAGGGCTTTGTATTCACGCATGCTTTTATCATGGGCGGCATGCAAGGAGCGATATGCATGCCGAGCCGGGCCATGTTTCTCAGTGGACGGACTCTCTGGCACGTGCCGGAGAACCTCGCCGGCGTCCCCACGTGGCCGCAGGTCTTCCGTGAACATGGATTCACCACTTTCGTCACCGGAAAATGGCACAATGGCCGGGAATCTCTCGCGCGAAGTTTTGACTCGGGCAAGGCGATCTTTATCGGTGGGATGCATGACCATTTTCGAATGCCGGTATTCGATTTTGATCCCACCGGAAAGTTTCCCCAGGCCAAACAGAAGGTTGTGGAAAAATTTTCCAGCGAACTATTCGCGGATGCCTGTATCGACTTCCTCAAGAGTTATCAGAGCGAGAAGCCGTTCTTCGCCTACGTGGCCTTCACGGCGCCCCACGACCCGCGGACTCCCCCGGAACCTTATGGTCAGATGTACGACCCGGCCGACATCTCGTTACCGCCAAACTTTCTACCAGAGCATCCATTCAATAACGGCGAACTGCGGATAAGGGATGAACTTCTCGCCTCGTTCCCGCGGAATCCGGAGGATATCCGCCGCCATATTGCCGAATACTACGGCATGATCACGCACCTTGACGCTCAAATTGGAAGGATCCTGGACACGCTGCGGGAAACCGGGCATCTTCAGGACACGCTCATTGTGTTCGCCTCGGACAACGGCCTGGCTGTGGGAAGGCACGGCCTGATGGGCAAACAGAATCTGTACGAACACAGCCAGCGGGTGCCGCTGATTTTCACCGGACCGGGTATCCCGGTGGGGCAAAGCGATGCCCTGGTCTATCTTTTTGACGTTTTTCCCACCATTGCCGACATCTTCCACATTCCCCTTCCCGAAGGCGTGGAGGGGCAGTCCCTCTTGCCGATTGTCCGAGGAGAAAAACAGAAGGTCCGCGACGCTGTCTTCGGTGCCTACCGCGAGTTCCAGCGATCTGTGCGAACCGAGCGGTATAAGTACATCACATACCATGTCAAGGATGAATTCCATGAGCAACTCTTTGACATTCAGAAAGATCCCTGGGAAATGAAAAACCTCGCAGACGACCCGGCCTATCAGAATCTCAAAGCGCAGTTAAAAGAGCGGCTGTCGCAGCTTCAAAAGCAATTGGGTGATCCGGTCCTGAAAAAATAAACTGTTATTCTGGTGAGAGCGGTCACGGTCCCCCTGGGCAGAGCGGGGCCGCGTTTTCCAGTACACTTCCCCTCACCGATCCCTGGATGAGTTGTCCTCCATGCCGTCGTGATGCAGAAAAACGGTGCTCAACAACAGATGGAAGGTTTTGCCGTTCCACTTCAGCCGTATCATTTTGTGATGCCGCGGAAGATTATCTTCGGCTGGGGATGTCGCCACCATCTGGCCGAGGAATTACCGCGGTGGGGCACGAGGGTGTTCGTTGTCTGCGGCTCCCGGACACTGGAAAAGCAGGGCCTTCTCGATGAACTGCAGCGGCTGGTGGAAACAGCGGGAGTGACGTGGCAATTCCTCGCCACGATCTCCCGTGAACCTCTTGTCTGCGACGTGGATGCGGTCACCAGACAGGTCCAGGCGATTGGCATTCGGCGTGGTGACCTGCTGCTCGCAGTTGGCGGTGGGTCGGCCATCGATCTCGCCAAGGCGGTCGCCGCGATGGCGACGAACTCGCAGGGGGAGTCGGTCCAGGACTATCTGGAAAACGTGGGGCGGGGACTCAAACTGACGCAACCGCCGCTTCCTGTGGTGGCGATTCCCACAACGGCGGGCACAGGAACCGAAGCCACACGCAATGCCGTCATTTCCTCGCTGGATCCGCCTTTCAAAAAGAGTCTGCGGGACGATCGGGTTATGCCGATCGTTGCGGTGGTCGATCCCGAGGTCACGGTCAGTCAGCCGCCGTCCGTCACAGCCAGTTCCGGGATGGACGCCATCACGCAACTCGTCGAAAGTTTCGTTTCCAATCGTCGCAAGCCCATCCCCCAAACACTCGCCCCCGAAGGTCTGCGTTTGGCACTCAGGTGGCTGGCCACCGCCTATCGAGAACCTGATCATCGGGAAGCCCGCGAAGCCATGGCCCAGGCTGCCTTGCTGTCGGGAATCTGCCTGGCCAATGCGGGGCTGGGGATGGCTCACGGAATTGCAGCGGCGCTAGGGGTGGTGGCCGGGATCCCGCACGGATTGGCCTGTGCGATGATGCTTCCGGCAGCCCTGCGCACGAATCGCAGCGTGGTCGGCCGCGAACTCGCCTATCTCAGTCGGTATGCCCTCGGGAAGGATTTTCCCAGTGAAGATGCGGCGGTGGATGCACTGATCGAGGCCGTGGAGCAGTTGCGGGCGGATCTGCACCTGCCCCAAAAACTTCGCGAAATCGGAGTCAGTCAAGAGATGATCCCAAAAATCGCTGCCGGTTCTTTCGGCACGAGTATGAGTGGCAATCCCCGACCGATGAGTCAAGGAGAGATTGAGGACATTCTGCGCAGTTTGTATTAATTGTGCCTACACTGCCGATGGTGTTCCATTCCTAAAACCCCTACTCTGCCGAGTCAACTCCCCACTTCGGTAATACGTCTTGCCGTCCGTAATTGGGCAGTTTGGTTTGTGTGGGGCAGTCGTGAATGGCGCGTAGCCGTCTCATCTCGGCAGCGAACAAAATTCACCCTATATTTGTATGAATCAATTCAGACAGTCTGTGGCGAGTAAGAAATGTGGTGTGTGGGTTCTGTATTCGCCGCGATTTGCATCGCTTTTTGCGGTTTCACGGTCGAGGCGTGCACGCA
>NZ_JACIYL010000820.1 GCF_014359955.1 Thermogutta sp.
CCGACGCGCAAGCTCCGAGTTCTCCCAAGGGACGCTTGGTTCGTTGCGGAGATCGTAGGCGAAGATAACCGGCCGCCCACGATACCGGCCTGCGAACAATTTCCAAAACTCGACGAGCGCGGCGACCGCTTGCGGATCCGACACAGTGTTTCCCCTCGCCCAGGCCGGAAGACCCTCCCAGTGGTCCGGCCCGGTAGGGTGAACATAAATTCCGTATTCCTCCGCGATAGAGAGGAATTCTTCCCAGCGATCCAGGCCAAACTTCTCAAGCCGTCCCGGCTCGCGATAAAAGGAATCGAAGGTGAGAAAAACTCGCACGCAATTGACACCAAACTCCTTCATGCGACGGAAATCCTCACGGACAGCCGTCGCATCGAATTTTTTCCACACCTGCGGAGCCCAACCGGTGCCCGGCCGGAAATAGTTCACGCCCAACGGAATGAAGATTGTCCCATCTTCGGTGACGAAGCACCGCCGCTGCGCATCAACCCGAATTTTCTTGAGCGACGACGCATTTTTCGGGAAGGCCGGTGTGCCGGAACTGAACCACATCACCAGTGCGAAGGCACCTGTGAGGCAATACTTCAAACGGTTCCATGATTGCTTCAGGTCACGTTGGCTCATCGAATCACGCCTCCGTTACAGATGTGTCTTGAACAATTGCTCCCTCTCTCGCCATGTTTACGCTCGTCGAGTCCTATTGTACTGGAAGCGCGAACTCAGAATAGGACTCGCTATCGTGGAGCGAGTTTCAAGCTCGTGTCCCACTCACGTTGTTTCCACTCGGTGTGAGTTCAAGAACGGGCATAACAGGCACGTCCCACCACGAAGTATTTTGAACGGACGCGCCGGTGGTGCCCGGTGATGCAAAACGGGGTGTCCCCGCTTCAGAAACGGACCTGACAAGCAGGTCCCTCCGAGAAATGCTTTACAGCGGCACGCCCATCGTGCCTGTTTGAAAACCGTGGACCATCCGACTGGGGAAAGCGAACGCAAAAGGGAGGCCCCGCCGCATCAGGTCGTTCCGAAGTGGTGCGTCCGAGCTGAATCGCGCTGGCGCACATGTCCTTCTCCAGAATGTGCCTCTTTTGAGTGCCATAAAAAGACTGGGTCAAGTGGGTAAAGGAGAAAGCGAAGATGGGTTTAAATTGTGTCGGACTTGTCCCACCCCGCAGGTTGGGATAATGTAAGTACCGGGAATACCAAACGAGTGAGGCAAGCTAACATTTCGAATTCAGCAGGGGACGTCCCACATGCAGATCAGCGTGTCGCGTCACATTCTTCTTATTGTCTGGGCATTGACATGCCCGTTTCCCATGGCGTTAGTTAGCTTTGGTAAAGAGCCCATGTCAACGGAGTTTCAAGTGGTGGAGCGCCCACCCGCGGAGTTGGGAATCCATCACTATCCTGCGAATCGCCCCCCGCTTGTTCCCAGTCCTCTGGTCAAACTACCCGTGGGGGCGGTGCGGGCGCAAGGATGGTTGAAAACTCAACTGGAACTGGAGGCTGAGGGTTTTATCGGCCATCTGCACGAATTGAGTCGATTTCTCGCTCCAGAAGGGAACGCCTGGCTCGACCCGAATGGCGAGGGTGATCGCAGCTTCTGGGAAGAAGTTCCCTACTGGCTCAAAGGGTACGGGGATCTGGCTTATCTCCTGGGACGACCCGAGATGATCGCCGAAGCCCGGCGGTGGATCGAGCCCACGCTCCAGGGTCAGCGGGAAGACGGATGGATTGGGCCACGACCAAATCTTGAAATGATCAATTCACCCCGCGGTAAGAAACCGGACGTGTGGCCCAACATGATTATGCTGCACGTCCTCCAGTCCTACTACGAATACGCGCACGACGAGCGCGTCATCGAAGTCATGCGGAGATATTTTCAATGGGAACTCCGCCAGCCCGACGAG
>NZ_JACIYL010000821.1 GCF_014359955.1 Thermogutta sp.
AACAGGTCGTCGATCAACTGGTGGCGTCTCAGGGGCTGACGCGTGAGCAGGCGATCGACCGGCTGCGTGGCTTTCTCGTCGGACAGGATGGGCAACAAACGTGTCTCGTCCTCGTCATCGACCCAAAAGCGGAAGAGCGCTGGGAGCATTATTTCCACGGCAATCCCCGCAAAAAGTTCTTGCATGCGGTGGTGGAAAGCGTTTACACGGCGGCGAAAGAAATATGCGACATCAAGCCGGAGCAGCTTCACCTGGGTGGACCGCCCGTGGACAACGTCGCCATTGACGTCGAGGGCCAGCGGTCGCTTGTCCGTTTGGCCATTGTCTGCGGTGTTGTGGGCGCCGCCATGGCCTGGTGGTGCCTGCGGAGCTGGATTCTGACGCTCATCGTTTTCTCCACCGGGGTGTACAGCGCAGGCCTGAGTATGATCCTCGTCTGGCTGACCGGCACGGACATGAACGCGATTCTTTTGACCATGCCGGCCCTGGTGTATGTGGCAGCGGTCTCCGGTGCCATCCATCTCGCCAACTATTATCGTGACACCGTGAGGACCCACATTGCCTGGGGACTCCCCGATCCCACCGTTGGAGCCCCGGGCAAAGCGTTGCGAAGCGCCTTTCTCCCGCTGTTTTTGGCGACGTTCACCACAGCATTTGGGCTGGCGTCGCTGGCCGTAAGCGAACTGGTGCCCATTCAAACGTTTGGCATCTTTTCGGCTGCGGGAATCATCGTGAGCTTCCTGTTTCTGTGTCTGTATGTGCCGTCCATGCTCCAGGAATGGCCGATTCCCGAGATTGCCCGATCCCGGCAAGCGTTTAAATTCGATCCTGGGCGATGGGCCGGATGGCGGAAGGTGGGCGATTTCATCATCGGCCGGGGGAGTTGGGTGGTTGCCGGTTGTGTTGTGCTCATGCTGATCGGGGCGATTGGCGCCAGCCGCATCCAGACCTCTGTGAAATTGATGCGACTCTTCTCTCCCGAGGCCACCATCATTCGCGACTACGCGTGGCTGGAGGAGAAGCTGGGGCCCCTTGTGCCCATGGAGGTCGTGATCAAGGTGGACCGGGACAAGGCGAAACTGGACACCCTGGATCAAATGAAGCTGGTGGCGGAGGTGCAAAGGGCCATCAAACAGTTGCCGGATGTGGGAAGTGTCATCGCGGCCCCCACGTTTGCCCGCCCATTACCGTCCCAGCCGGGCCTGATCGAGAAGCGCACGTGGATCGTGCAACTCCGTCGCCATCGCGAGGACCTGCGGGATTACTGGTCGGAAGAGGGAACCACGGAGCTGTGGCGGGTCAGCGCACGTGTGAAGGCCCTCACCGATCTCGATTATGGAAACTTTGTGGAAGACATTCGGCGGCAGGTCGAACCGGTGCTGGCCCGATATCGCGGTCAGGGTGTGGAAGGAATCTCCGCGGTTTATACCGGTCTTGTCCCCCTGGTCTATAAAGCGCAGCACTCGCTGCTCAACGGATTGCTGACCGGTTTCGCCGGTGATCTCGTCATCATCGCCATTGCCTTGATGTTCGTGATGCGGGACTGGTCGGCAGGCTTGCTGCTGGGCTTCGCCAGTGTGTTCCCCATTGCCATTGTCTTCGGCATTATGGGACTGTTGGGCATTGTGGTGGATGTGGGCACCGTCATGACGCCAGCGGTGGCCCTGGGAGTCACTGTGGACGATGCCATCCATTTCATGCTGTGGTGTCGGCACGGACAAGAGCGGGGCCTCTCGCGTGCGGACTCGATACGTTTCGCTTACAGCGACTGCGCTCAGGCTATCTATCAAAGCTGGGGGGTTATTGGTCTGGGGCTTTCGGCTTTCGCTTTGAGCTCTTTCACGACAACCCAGCGTTTTGGTTACCTCATGTTCGCCATGCTGACGGCGTCGTCATCCGGCAATCT
>NZ_JACIYL010000822.1 GCF_014359955.1 Thermogutta sp.
CGACCATGCTGTCCTGCAACAGCAAATGGCGGTTCCTGTCTGGGGAACAGCCGATCCGGGCGAAGAGGTGACGGTTACTCTGGGCGATCAAAAGGTTTCCACCAAAGCAGACGAACACGGGCGGTGGAAGGTCAAACTTCAGCCGATGTCCGCCGGGGGACCGTACGAACTGAAAATTCAGGGCAAGAATGAAATCGTCCTCAAAGATGTCATGATCGGAGAGGTGTGGATTTGCAGCGGACAGTCCAACATGCAGTGGCCGGTGCGAGCCTCTGCCAACTCCGAGGAAGAAATCGCGAACTCGGCCAATCCCATGATTCGCCTGTTCACCGTGCCGCGCCAGGCCAAGCCGGAACCGCAGACCGATGTGAACGGAGCCTGGGCAGTCTGTGGTCCGGACACCGTGGCGGACTTCTCCGCTGTGGGTTACTTTTTCGGGCGCAGCCTGCAAAAGAAGCTCGGGGTGGCTGTGGGGTTGATCAACACCTCATACGGCGGGACGCCGGCCGAGGCCTGGACGAACTGGCACAAACTTATCAATATGCCGGAGCTTTCCCCCATCGTGGACCGATTCCGCGACGCCCTGGCCAAGTATCCCGAGAATATGAAGAAATACGAGCAGGCCCTGGCCGAATATCGCGAACGCGCGCGCCAGGCCAGGCAAAAGGGCGAGCAGTTCAATCGGCGCCCTCCCAGTCCACCCATGGGACCGGAACATCCGCACAGCCCTGGTGGACTGTACAACGCCATGGTCGCGCCACTCATCCCCTATGCTATCCGGGGGGCGATCTGGTATCAGGGCGAATCCAACGCAGGTCGGGCGTACCAGTACCGCACCCTCTTCCCGGCGATGATTGCCTCCTGGCGGGAGGCGTGGAATCAGGGAGACTTCCCTTTCCTCTTCGTGCAACTGGCCCCCTTCATGAAAATTGAAACCGAGCCCACGGAAAGCGCCTGGGCGGAACTCCGTGAAGCACAGCTTTTGACCATGCTCAACACCCGCAATACGGCGATGGCCGTCATCACCGACGTCGGTGAGGAAGACGATATTCACCCCAAAAAGAAGCAACCGGTCGGTGAACGCCTCGCCATTGCCGCGAGGGCCCTGGCCTACGGGGAAGACATCGAGTACTCGGGCCCCATCTACGACCACATGGAAATCCAGGGCAATAAGGTGATCCTCCATTTCACCCATGTGGATGGCGGCTTGGTGTGCAAGGGTGACAAGTTGACGGGCTTCACGATCTGCGGTGAAGACCGAAAATTCGTCAACGCAGAAGCAGAGATTCAGGGCGATACCGTCGTGGTATGGAGCCCGCAGGTGGAAAAGCCGGTCGCCGTGCGGTTTGGCTGGGCCAACTATCCTGTGGTGAATCTCTGGAATAAAGCGGGATTGCCAGCCAGCCCATTCCGCACCGACGACTTCCCGGGCGTGACGAAAGATGCCCAATGAGGGAACAGCTCGCCATGCGTGGCGTTTGAGCTAAAACGGCACGCTCAAAGCGCGGGGACGGCCCCTGTGCCGTCCCCGTTCTATTAGGCGCGAACGGTCTGAAAAAATCGGCACTCTGGTGCTTGACTCTCGCCCATTTGACTGACCCCCGTTCGTGAGCTAATCGTTCAATAGGGAGTGCTGGCGTTGCCGTCGATACAGATTTTACAGGGAAAATTCCCCACGGCTTAACTGGTGGAAGTCTTGTCTAACGCGAAATCGTGCAGGAAAGTGCCGTTCCATGGTGGCGAGTGAAGGACTTGCGGCGGTCAACCCGGCGGAAGCGCTCCTCAAACGCCTTCAGCATCATCAGAGCCGATGCCGCGAGATTTTTGCGCGTCAGGAAGAACGGCTTCGCCTTGCCGGGGAAGGGCTGAAAACCGCTCTCGATCAGGCCCTCCGCAACGTCGAGAC
>NZ_JACIYL010000823.1 GCF_014359955.1 Thermogutta sp.
GGCCATCATGAAGAGGATTCCGATCACGCACTTGAGAAGAAAGTTAATCGCCCCGAGAAAATGCCCAAAAAAGCCTGCCCAGGGCCCGACAGCGTCCGTGAGGCCGAGGATGGAGGCCAACGGGATCGGCCCGTTCCAGCCGCCTAAAAACAAAATGGCTCCCAGGCCACTCACCGCGGCCATGGCTGCGTATTCGCCCATATAGAAAACACTCCAGCGAAACCCTGAATATTCCGTATGAAAACCCGCGACCAACTCGCTCTCCGCTTCAGCCAGGTCGAACGGTGCCCGATTGGTCCCAGCCACGGCACATGTCACAAAGATCCAGAAGGCCACGAATGTGAACGGGTCATGAAAAACAAACCAGTTCCAGAACCAGCCACGCTGCGCTTCGCCGATGGCCACCAGATCCATCGTTCCTGCTAACAGGATGGGGATAAGGGCAGCAAAAGTGAGGGGAACCTCGTAACTGACCACCTGAGCGGCTTCGCGCATGCTGCCCAGGAAAGACCATTTCGAACCGGAAGCGTAGCCTGCCAGAATAATTCCAAACACTTCCAGGCCGAGGACGGCAAGGATAAAGAACGCAGCAGTGTTGAGTCGCTGCGCCACCCACCCATCGGAAAACGGCATGGCCATAAAAACGGCAAAAGCGGGGGCAAAGGCGAGATAGGGGGCTATCCGGAACAGTATCCGATCGGCATTGAGGGGAATAATGTCCTCTTTGGTGAGCAGTTTCAAGCCGTCCGCGACGGGCTGGAGCCAGCCGAATCGTCCACCCACCCGTGTGGGTCCCAATCGATCCTGGATTCGCCCTGCCACTTTGCGCTCGGCCCAGGTGGCGGCCGCCACCAGTGTCATGACGACGGCCAGGAGCACCGCAACCTGAAGGAGGGCCACACCGATGATGATGAGCCACCCCCCGCTCGCAGTTGTCTGGATCCATTGACCCACAATTTCGTTCATAAACCACCCGTTCACGTATTCGACTATTCCTCGACCTTTTTATATTTTTTGACAAGGCCAGGAATATGCGATGGCCGGGATATTACGCCCAAAAAATTATTAATCAAACTTGTGTTACTGAACCATGAACCGCTATCGATCGACTTCCCCCAACACGATATCGAGGGAGCCGATGATTGCCGGCACGTCCGCCACCAGGCAGCCCCGACACAACTTGGGAAGCACCGAGAGATTGCAAAAACTACTGCTGCGGGCGCGAACACGCCACGGAATCGCCTCGCCCAAACTCACGATCATGAATCCCATCTGCCCCTTGGGACACTCGGTTTCCAGATAAACTTCGCCGGGCGGCAATTTCTGGTTGAGCTTGATCGGCTTGCCGATATCGCCTTCAGCGGCCCGATATTTTTCGATGGCCTGCCGGACCAATTTGACCGACTGGACAACCTCCACCATCCGAACAAAGAACCGGTGCCAGCAATCGCCGAGCACAGTTTCCGTCGGAACCTCTGGACAGGGAGCAGGATAACGTCCGTCCTTACAGACGGCCACATCAAATTGATATCCCTCATACATGCGGGTATAAAAGGGATCGCCATCCCGGCGGAGATCCCAATCCACTCCGCTGCCCCGTAACACGGGCCCCGTGCATCCATGATCGATGGCCATCGCCGCAGGGAGCACCCCCACCCCCGCCGTCCGTTTGATGAAAATGTGATTGACAGAAAGAAGTTCGTGGAGGTCGTCGATGACGGGTTCGAACTGATCCAAAAACTTTTCGCACTCTTCCAGCCAGCCCGGCGGCAGATCAGCCATGAGCCCCCCCACTGTTATGTAGCTGTACGTCAGCCGGGCGCCACAAACCGCTTCAAAAAGATTGAGTATTTTCTCTCGCTCTCGGAAGCAATACATGAACGGGGTGAAACTCCCCAGATC
>NZ_JACIYL010000824.1 GCF_014359955.1 Thermogutta sp.
CGTCCGGCACGAGTTTACCACTGTCCCAGGACAAGCTCCTTGTCAGGCAGGCGCTCGATGAAAAACCCATTCCGCTCGTCGAAGACGACGCCAATCCACCCCTCGTGGAGGTGCACGGGTGGCGGCGCTCCCAGTAAACCCAGTGCCTGACGAGAGAGAAAAACTCAGCGGTACAAGACTTGCCTACGGTGCGCCGGTGTGCGAGGCGGGGAATATTCGAATCGTTCGCCCTGTTCGAACGAAGGTGAGACCTCGGGGTTCCAGGATGGCTCGCCACAGTTCGTCAACCGTGGCGTTGGTGACGCGAAATTCAATGAGTTGATCCAGGCGAATTCCTTCCCGTCTGGCTCCTTCGGTGTCGAACTGAACTTCTATCCCAAGTTGCCGCGATAGCTGCGTGATCACACCTTCCAGCGTGCCGCGTCCGTCCCTGACAGTGAACCGTCGCTGAGCGAAGGGGTCCGGCGCAGCGGCGGTTGTTGGATTGGGCAACGGACTCCGCTGCTGTGCTGGATTCAGGCTCGCGGCCAGTCGGGACAATTCACTCAACGTTTCGGCCGGTCCCTGGACCACGATTTCCGGTCCCGACGGCACGACAATACAGCCGGGAAATTGCTGTGCCCATCGCTGCGCCAGAATGCTGGTTCCGCTTCCGATTCGAAAACGTTTGATGTCGCCATTCTGCGGCATGAACGGCACAACCGTCATCACTCCGCTTTCACTGACCTGATAGGTCAGGTCAAACTGGAGAAGAACCAGTGTGATCCGATCGGCAATCGCGAGAGCGGGGAGACTTGCTTCCGGCCATAGATCGTGAGGGATCTCTTCAGCGTTGGCGAGTTGCCAGCCCGCTTCCCGCGCCCACTGGAGGACGAGGTTTCGGGGAGTGCTCAGCCGGGGCCAGGACACGGGCGATGGACGCAGGGCGGCCGCGCCGATTCGTCCCAGGGCCTGCAATTCCTTTCGCCGCTGCGCTGCGACGATTTCCAATCGACTGGCTGTGTCCGCCGGGCCAATGTAGGCAAGCGGCGGGAGGAATCCCAGTTCATAACCCCGCTGGTGCGCGATTGCCGAGAGCACGTCGCGAAGAGTTTGCTGGCGTACGGTGAGCGTCATTGGTTCTCCGGGATTACACCGGCGATCCAGAACAATGGCCACCCCGTGAGTTTCCGCAAGACGTAACAGTCCGTCTCGGAGGGGGACGTCCGTCCAGTAGATGCTCGTGGTTCGCTCCAGTCGCTGCCAGAATTCTTCTCCCGTCGCAAAAATAGGCCGCGACACCGTTGTCGAAAGAGTTTGACTGTTGGCAGAGTCCGCACAGAATGCGAGAATACCTACCCCAAGTAGAGCGACGGGAACGATTGCTGAACGGTTCAATCGTCTCTTCTCCATCATCAAACTGTGGCTCGGTCTGCCCATCCCGCACTACACCAACAATTGTAACGGTATGAACACGAGGGCCGTCAATGTCACGCTATCCTCAGCTATTTCCACTTTGTCTGCGTCCCGGGAAAGAAACGTGTGAAACTGGCAAAATCTTAAGAGCGGTCAGATTCAGCCCGGAGGGGCCTTTTCCGGAGGGACCCGCTTGTCGGGTCCGATGCACACCGACTGCTGACCTGTCCTTTCTCATCGGGCACGACGAGCGTGCCCCTCCGACGACCCACATTCTGCTGATTAAACGGTAGGGGGCATTCAGGAATTGCCCCTACGACATATTGTTGAATCTCTGGCGGCTTGGCGGAGATGTGCTTTCTTGAGAAGACGGATTGTCAGCCCGCGTGGCCGGAGAGCGGTGAAAAGCCGAATCTGATATTGGCCAGTCCTGACCGATCCAGCCGCGGCGGTAGAAAATCCAGATCATCAAAACGGCCACCGCCAGCATAAGCAGCAAAGAAAAA
>NZ_JACIYL010000825.1 GCF_014359955.1 Thermogutta sp.
GCCTTCACCAAAAAGCGGCGATAAATCGCCGCACTCCATGGAGTGCGGGGCTTTAGCCCCGCTTTCGGCGCGGGACTTCAGTCCCCGCCGGAACGCAATGGATGATCAATGGATGATCAAACGTTAAACGGCGGACGTGACAAGCACGTCCCTCCGGAAGGGGTCGGAGGGGCACGCTTGTCGTGCCCGGTGAACGGGGATGGATGATCAAACGTTAATCGGCGGACGTGACAAGCACGTCCCTCCGGAAGAGGTCGGAGGGGCACGCTTGTCGTGCCCGGTGAACGGGGATGGATGATCAAACGTTAATCGGCGGACCCGACGAGCGGGTCCCTCCGATGTTGTCGGGACAATTCATGAATTGCCCCTGCCAGAAGGGAGTATGTCCCTGCAGAACGTTCGGAACAAACGAATTCCGTAGCGACCTCAAACCGCGGGGTAACGGTGCGCACGCAGGCCAGCCTGAATCCTCTTTCTAAATCCTCAATCCTTCGCGGATGAGGCGGATCACCAGAAGGAGAAACGCGAGGAGCACGATCAGTGCGACAAGAAGAAGCGGAAGGATTCCGCCCAGTTCGAAGATCAGCGAGGCAAACCCCCACACGTCCCGCCAGAACACGATTGTCGCCAGAGCTCCCAGGCAGAGAAAGGGCCCATAGGGTATTTCCACCTCCTGATGACGAACGATGATGTAGATCGCCACCACAAGTCCCGCAAAGGGGGCGAGAAAGAAGAGAATGAGTCCTGGTTGCCAGCCCAGATAGGATCCGATCATCGCCATCAGGGTCACGTCACCAAAGCCCAGCGCTTCCCGATCGAGCACCAGCGTTCCCACGATCCGCACGATCCACGTCAGGCCCGCCGTGGCCGCCATCCCCACCAAAGCCGAAAGCAGCGAGCGCCATGGATCGCCGCCGAGAATCCACACGAAGAGGATCACCGCCGTGCCGATGAATCCCATGACCAGAAGCCCCCCGGTCACCTGGGAACGATAGAGCCGGGCACACATCAACTGCACGGCCTTCCAAAATCGCCGATGGCGGTACCAGCGTCGCGGCATCAGCGCAAAGCACCACAACCACCAGCACAACAGGCCCAAACTCAGGGCATGGCCGTGGGGCTGGCCGTCGAGAGACTTCGGCCAGGGGGACGGCGACGTGAGCTTCAGGTACGTGGCCTGAACCGGCACCGGGTCAGGCTGATTCACCAGAATCAGGGGAGGGCGTGGTCGCTCCTGCGGCACCGGCAGGTGGCTGGCTGGAAAAACGGCGGCCAGGATCAACCCCAGCAGTGTTCCTGGAATAGTCACCGCATCGGGAATCACCTTCTCATCCCAGTCGATGAGTGAAGCCACCAGCATGAAGAGAAGCAGAACGGTGTGCTTGATAAACACCACAAACAAGACTCCCGAAGGTGGCGGAAGAACGCCCGCTGGCACAATCGCCGCTTCGCACACTTCCCACCAGTAGAGCCAGGGAAGCCCCGCCGCACTGAGACACTCCACACAAAACGGCGGCAGCCACGACCAGCGGCCCTGGCCTTCCGGAGGAGTTTTTTGAAAGAACCAGCCCAAAATCGGCACATACGCGGCCGGGTGGCGCGGTCCCAGCCGACCCACTCGGCTCCACAGGGAAACCGCACGGGACTGCCAGGCCAGCCGGTCTGCGGCCCAGGTGGCGAGCGACCCAAGAAACGCACCGACCACCGCCAGCACGATCATTTGGACGGGAAATGGAAGGGGCGGCCACATCACGGATGGGTTCCTTTATCGTCCCTGATCCTGGACCACTGCGCGAGAATTTCCTCCGCCACCTGTGACGGAGATTTATTCTCGGTATCGATCACCCAATCGGCGGTTTCCCGATAAACAGGCTCACGCCTGGCGAAGAGTTCG
>NZ_JACIYL010000826.1 GCF_014359955.1 Thermogutta sp.
TCCCACCGCCCTGTAAAGCAGAACACCTTCCTCGAGGATTTCCTTGGGAAAATCGCGCGGCAGTTCCTCGGGTTTTGGGCGATACGGTTCCTTGCATTCCGGACACAGGGTGCGCACCAACCGCTGGGCCATCACCGCCTCGACCGTGCTGGACACCAAGAACGGCTCGACTCCCATGTCGGTCAAGCGAGTGAAGGCCCCCGCCGCATCATTGGTGTGCAGAGTGCTGAACACCAGGTGGCCGGTCAGAGAAGCCTGGATGGCGTTCTCGGCGGTCTCCAGGTCACGGATCTCACCCACCAGAATGACGTCGGGGTCGTGCCGCAGGATACTCCGCAGCGAATTGGCGAAAGTCAACCCGATTTTGGGGTGCACCTGGATCTGGTTGATTCCTTCCAGTTGGTATTCGACCGGGTCTTCGGTGGTGATGATCTTGATCGACTCGTCGCGAATCTCCAGCAGAGCGCTGTAGAGCGTGGTTGTCTTACCGGAACCTGTGGGACCGGTCACCAGGATGATCCCGTGGGGCAAGTTGATTAATTCGTGGAATTTCTGGTAAACATCCTCTTCCATGCCTAGCTTGCGGAGGTTGAACTCCATCGCCCCTTTATCGAGCAGACGGAGCACAACTCCCTCGCCGTGGATCATGGGGATGACCGAGACACGGACGTCCACCTCGCGCCCCGCCACCCGCAACTGGATACGGCCATCCTGAGGTAGACGACGCTCCGCAATATTGAGACGGGCCATGATCTTCAGGCGGCTGATGATGGCCGCCTGGAAACGGTTGATTTCCGGTGGAACGGGCTGCGGATGGAGAACGCCGTCGATGCGGTAACGGATTTTCAGTCCCGAGGGTTGCGACTCGATGTGCACGTCGCTCGCCCGCAGTTCAATCGCCTCCAGAAGAATCTCGTTGACCAGGCGAACGACCGACGGTTCCTGGGCGAGCTGCGAAAGCTCGGACCCATCCGTCTCGATTTCTTCCAGCAATTCGATCTGGTTTTCTTCTTCCCGCTGACTCTGGGCGATCAGTTCGTCGATCGTCTCCCCGCCCACCCCGAGATAGGTCTTGATGAGCTTGGCGATCTCCGCACGAGAGGCAAGAACAGGAATGACGGTCTTTCCCGTGGCAGTGGCCAGTTCATCGAGCGGGTACAGATTGAACGGGTCGCTCGTGGCCACCACGAGGGTGCCGTTTTCGTCCTTGATGGGAAACAGCGACTCGCGATAGATAAATTTAACCGGGAAATTCCGCAGAATGCTGGGGTCGATTTTGACTTCGGACAGATCGACATACTCAATGCCGAGCTCTTCTCCCAGCGCGCGGAGGGCTTCCTCTTCCGTCAGCAATCCCAGCCCCACGGCTGCCTGATCGAGACGTCGTCCTTCGCCCTGATTGCGCCGGGCAAGCTGCAACTGCTGGGGGGTTAAAAGTCCTTTTCGCACGAGAATTTCACCGGCTTCCATCGCAACGTCACTCTTGGTCAAACGGCTCGGTTCCTGCGTGTCCGAGGGCCCGGACCGCCGCGGAGACAACGCGGAGACTCGTTACCCCGACGAACCCCCATCCTTGGGATTGGCTGTCCGAAGTGCCATGTCGTGTAGCAGGGGCGTCATCCTGGCGATCCGCCGACCGTCTGTTTTTAACAGCACACCAACCTGCCGAATCAAACCAAATGCGTGTCAGGCGGGACTGGTACGGAGGGAAATGGGGACGGGTCCGTTTTGGCATCTGAACCCCCTCATTTATGCATTGCCGCAGGGCGACCTAGCGCACCCGACGCCGCACCAGCGCCCCCTGCAATTCTACAGCCGATCGATCCCCGAGGTTCCAGGAATTGTCAGACTGGAAAGCATGCCGATATGACCGCGAACCAAAAAATCG
>NZ_JACIYL010000827.1 GCF_014359955.1 Thermogutta sp.
ATCGCTATTCCCCTTTTCCTGTTCATGATGGCTTTGATGATCAATTTTGGGACGGTCGCGGCATGGCGGGTTCGGTCGCTGGCCGTGGCGCGGCATGCGGTATGGGCGAGCCGTCATCCGCGGAATCTCGCACTGGCGCCGCGGCCTGAGTACTGGCCGACAAACGCCGGTCTGGGAAGTGGAGGGGACGCCGACGCTCCCGTGCTGGATGATCCGCGCATCAATCTGCCGGTGGCGCGAGGTCCGAGATTGGGGAGTTTCGTGGTCAATCCCCTGCTCCTGGATCCGACACGGGGATTTCGTCGGGGATCTTCCGATTTGTCGCGGGATTTTCCCTTGCTTCCCACGCTCGGGCCGTACGAACTTCGGTCCAGGGCTCCGTTGCTGGACAATTGCTGGCAGTACCATCAGATGTCGCTTCCCCAGCACTGGCATGACCACTGGGCCCATCGCGTGACGGCCCTCTACCAGTTGCCCACGGCGGGGGGAAATTATCTGGCGATGTACGTCCAGGCGGCCCTGGCGATTCTCAGCATGCCGGAACGTCCTGCCCTGTTGATTCTTGATCGCGATCCCGAATTTCCCGCTTATGCCCAGAGATTTGGCTGGCGCGGAGGCGGCTCACCCGACTTCCATCCGCGCGTGGGTTCGTTTTGCACGACCGATCTTGATGTGGCCCACGACGAGGTGGAAAAACTATTGGACCGTATCGGAGGAGTTCGCCCTCAGCAGGGACCACCGCGTGTCAACCATGTGCCTTCTCTGGCCGAGCGGATGGCCACCGCGTACATCAACCTTTACCAGAGTGTCATTCAGGAATTGAACAACCAGCTCAACGCTGTTCCCCCGCCTCCCCCGGGTCAGATTGCGGCCATCCAGGCGGAAATTGCCCAGTTGCAGCAATGGGTGAACACACTTGATACCTTTCGTCAGAGTTTGCAAAATCATGGCCGCCGATGATCCTCAAACGGGAAATCCTGCCCCTGAAACGACTG
Organism: Thermogutta sp.; assembly: GCF_014359955.1. Lineage (GTDB taxonomy): Bacteria > Planctomycetota > Planctomycetia > Pirellulales > Thermoguttaceae > Thermogutta. The sequence goes on from NZ_JACIYL010000827.1 coordinate 996, forward strand.
CCGGTCGGGATGCCGGGCACGGGGAGCGCATGCAAACGTCGTTCGGCGGAGGACCGTCGAAGTCGCGTCGGATCAAGACGTTCGGCGAGCTGGCGCGACAGATGACCGATTGGACTTCCCGGCTTCTGGTGACTTTTCTGATCCTGGCTGCCGGGTTGAGTTTCGGCCTGCAAGTCATGCAGTGGTGGAGGGAATCGCCAGCCCCGGCGACTTCCTCGATAAGCGGTGACCTTGCGATAACGCCGGGGCAAACGTCGGCGGGACGGGACGGGGACAGCATCCGGGTCAGCACGGAGCAGGGTCATCTGAACGTCATCACCATCTCGGGCAGCCAGGCGGAAGCCTGCCGAAAAGCAGAAGAAGTGTGTGTGGCTGTATCGGAAACGCTGGCCCTACCCCAGACACCGCCGAGTCCAGAGGAACAGCGCCTGTTGGAACGGCTCGCCACAGCAGCCCCGGTACGGTCGTTGCCCGACGGCACGCGGGTTTTCCGTTACCCGGGCGATTTTCTTATGTGGGCGATTGTAAAACCAGGCACTTCGTCGAAGCCGAAGCCGGTGGAGAATCAAGTGGACGCACGGCGTGGGGCGGACAAAGGTGATTCTTCGGGAAGTCACTCCGATCCGCACGGTGCGAAGGGGCCTTCCTGCGTGACAGAGCGGGTGATTGGATGGGCGGTGCCGCCGAGCGGCGTCCTTCCTGCTTCGACCAGTAATAAATGGCCGCCGTCTCGTTAACATCGGCGAGCGGATCGAGGACAAGTTGGGAATCGCGGAATCGCTCAGCGGCAGCGACCATCCCGATGGTGGAATCTCCCGGGGAACTCGTGTAAACGGGCACACCGCACCGGTAGGCCGCCGCCAGCACAGACACGTGGGGAAGCCCC
>NZ_JACIYL010000828.1 GCF_014359955.1 Thermogutta sp.
AAAGAAATCGATCTTACACAGAAAATCTCCCATGGTTCCTTGACGATAGTATAAACCATCGTTGGCGGAGGGCGAACGCTGGGGAGCCAGGAAACCGCAAATTCCTGGACCGCTTTACGTACACCTTCGCCAGGATTACCATACAGCGCGCCCGCGAAAACCAATATCGAGCCCCGAATGTCGGTATTCCTGGCAGGAGGACCGCCATGCAGTATGCCAGAACCTCGAAGTCGAACACCGGGAGGTCATTTCTCAGAATCGCCATCAGTAATATCAAGTTACTCGGGCTAGTATCGATGACTTTTTCGTCGACCGTAGTCGCATGCTTTCTAGCGACGAAGCCCGGTATCGGTGAGGAGCCAACCAGCCAAAGCGGGATTCAGGTGATCATCACGCAGCAAGATCTGGAGCAGGATTATTTGCGGCAGGTGGAACTTCGTGAGTGGAGTGCCGCCACGCGGCGCGCAGCAACCACCGCCGACGATGCTCGGGGCGCCTGTGACGGCATCAAGGACGGCAAATGGGGATTCCACACCGAACGAGAGCTCAGACCCTGGTGGCAGGTTGATCTGGGAAGTCAATATTGCGTGGAGTCGATCGTGGTTTATAACCGCTGTGACACCGTGGCTTCACGCGCCGCGCGGTTGCAGGTGCTCATCTCCTCAGACGCTCGCCAGTGGACACAGGTCTATCAGCATGACGGGACCGTATTTTACGGTTTCACCGACGGCCGACCGCTACGCATTATCCTTAATAAATCTCCGGCAAGATTCGTAAGGGTGCAACTGCCCGATACAGAATATCTCCACCTCGATGAAGTCGAAGTCTATGCCGAGGAAGGGGGGCAAGTTCGTAACGTTGCACTCTACAAGGCGGCGGATCAAAGCAGCTTGAGCATGTGGTCGCGATGGCATCCCGAGGGCGTGCCGCAAGCCCGATGTTATCCCGTGCGGAAAGCTGTCGAGCGGGGTTTGGCCTTGGCAGAGGAGCTCCTTCAGTTAGCGTCGGTTGGCCCCGAAGGGCGGAGGATGATCGCGCAGCAGACGGAAAAACTCCGTCAAATCGCGGTACAAGCACGGAGCCCTGATGCTGCGGATCAAAGCGTATCCCGAGAACTCTATTTGCAGGCCTGCCTAGCTTCACGACGCATCGCCCTCTTGAATCCTCTCCTCAATTTTGAAAGTCTCGTCTTTGTCAAGCGCAAGCCGCCGGTGTTTCATCATATGTCGGATCAGCACTACGGCTGGTGGTGCCGACCGGACGGGGGACTGTACATTCTCGAAGGTTGGAAAACGGACTCGCCACGGCTGCGGTGCCTGACGGCCAAACTTCCTTCCGGGTCGGTCATTCGTCCGGATGTCTCGTATGATGGTAAGCGTATTCTGTTTTCCTATGCTCGATATTACCCAGAATTACACACGCATCCAAATAAGTTAGACAAAAACAATGTCCCCGAAGATGCTTTTTATCACGTCTATGAAGTGAATAGCGACGGCACAGGATTGCGCCGATTGACATACGGCAAATTCGACGATATCGATGCTCGCTATTTGCCGGACGGACGAATTGTGTTTCTCTCGACGCGACGAGGTGTAGCCACCCAGGTTTTACCGGGTGGCCGAACGGCTGCGATAAACTCGCCTCAACCGGATTGTTACGTGCGATGTGGGGGAGGGCCTGAGCGACCAGTAGCGGTTTATACGCTCCATGTCATGAATGGTGACGGCACCGATATTCGGCCGATATCAGCTTTTGAAAGCTTTGAATGGCATCCCTGCGTGGATTTTTCTGGCAGAATTCTTTACGCGCGGTGGGATTATGTGGACCGGCATAATCAGCCATTTATGGGACTTTGGTCCACGCTGCCCGATGGTACCGGC
>NZ_JACIYL010000829.1 GCF_014359955.1 Thermogutta sp.
CGAAGCTCTTCCAGAGTCTGGTCCAGCCTGGTCAGTTCTTCGTTGCGCTGGCCCACCTCACGCTCCAAACGGCCGGCGTCCCAGTTCCACGCGTCTTCGGCCAGCGGACTTTCCCGCTTGAACTGGCCCACCTCTGCAAGAAGGACGTGGAAATCCTCCTCAGCCTTCTTCAGATTCTCTTCCAACTCCTGTCCTGTGGAGACGCCCACGCTGCGAAGAAGCGTATTCTTTTGTTGCTCGAGCGAACTGTGCTTCTGTTCCCAGTGGGAAAAATCGTCCAGCAGCCGGAATCCCTGCGCAAGCTGTTCCTCGCTCAGGAGTCGTTCGGGGTCGCTGCGTTCCCCAGCGTGAATACTGCAGAGGTCGAGAACTTCGCCCGGCACCGCCGAGAGCAGCAGGCGGCTTCGCGCTTCTTCCAGGGTCTGCTGCTCCCGACAAAAGTTTTCGCGGGTCTCCAGGAAAGTTCGGTACCGTCCCAGTCCCTGAAGGAGTTGGCTGAGATCCCGGGTACCGGCCCATGTTTCGATGCTGCGCCACACTTCTTCCACGCTTTCCCGCGTCCGACGCAACGCCTGTTCGCACTGTTCGACTTCCTGCTGGCGAACGGTGTACTCTGCCGGCCAGCATGTGGGTCGATAGACCCGGGAGATGCCCCATCCCGCGGCCACCGCCACAAGCAAACCCGCAACCAAGCCCAACAGGACGTACCCGAGCACACACAAAATCCCCGCGACAACTCCGCCGGCGAGGACAGCCCCACCCAGAACAACAGGCCGCTGGCGTCGGCGATCAATGACGGGCTGAACCCGCTGCCACTCCAGCCGAGCCTGGTCGAGCCTTCCCTCCGCTTCCTTCAAATGGCCCATCTGTTGTTGAAGACGCTCGATTTGCTGGGGTGCGTCTTCGGGCCAGTGGCAAACGTCCGCAAAACGTTCTCGGGGATCCGAAGAAGCGACTGCCCGCGATCTCTCGGCCACATCCCGGGCGAAATCCCGGTAGCCCTGCAATTGTTCATACCACCGTTTTCTGGCATCCGGGGTGGCCTTCCGCAAAAATACGGGAAACTGTTCTGCGGCCGCCTGAAGTGCGGCTTCTTCCTGGAGGAGGCGCTGCCACTCATCCATCGCTTTTTTCAGGCGGTCCCGGGTCTCCGCTTTGAGGCGATGTTCCCGACGAAATTGGCGGACACGGTCCAGCACTTCCAGTTCCAGCTTCAGGTCCTGTCGGGCCTTTTCCGTTTCGCTGATCGATCGCGTCAGCGTTTCAATCTCTTCACGAATGTTCAGCCCCGTTTCCAGGTGCCGCTCGGCCTGACGGATGGCGTTTTCGAGTTCCTGCCGCCTCTGACGGAGTTCATCCAGTTGACCGGGATTGCGGGCATCGGCGGTGGAAAGCCCGGCCGCTCGGGATTCTCGGGTGATTTCCCGATGCCGTTTGAGCAGGAAGTTGAGGGCCTGGTCCTTCGTATTCTCGCCCGCACCCGCAATCAACGATTGGATGAGGCCCCCCTGATCGTCCGACTGCGGATCAAATGGAGGACTCAGCATCGCGAGCCGGACAAACGCCTCGGCGGAAATGGGGGCAAAGTACTTCTGAGTGAGCAACGTCCACTGCTCGGCGTCAGCGGTCCGTCCCCGCCGCCGGTGACGAGACAGGTGGATGGCCTTCCAGCCTTCTTCTGCCCTGGTTTGAAGTTCCACATGGTGAGTGTGGAAATCGCGCTCCACACGAAACTCGCCATAACAGGTATCGGAAACCGTACCTCCATCTTCATTGATCGGGATCCGCGCGTACTCCAAGGCCGCCTGATAGGGGCCCTCGGCCGCATACCAGTTCCGGTCGGGTGGATCGTACCCCCACAGGATCGCCGCCACG
>NZ_JACIYL010000083.1 GCF_014359955.1 Thermogutta sp.
CCTCGAAGCATCCTGGCGTCCTGATTGGACAAGGGACAAGCGATGCCAGGCGATTTACAACGGCATTGATCTCGGGCGATTTCCGGATCCAACGAATCAGGCTCCTCGGGAAAGACTCCTCGAGGAGTTGGAATTGTCTGCTGACGCGACAATTCTGGTCCACGTTGGCCGTGAAGCTACTGCGAAAAATCAAAAGCGGGTTTTGTCCATATTCGCTGAAGTGAAAAGATCCTTGCCACAAGCGGTTCTCCTGTTGGTGGGCGATCTGGCACAGAACTCCTCACTTGCAGAAAAAGTGCGAGAATACGGATTGGAAGGTTCGGTTCGATTTCTCGGACGTCGGGATGACGTACCCTCCATTTTGGCTGCTGCCGATTTGATGCTTTTTCCATCTTTGTGGGAGGGAATGCCGGGAGCCGTACTGGAATCCCTTGCTGCCGGCACGCCGGTGGTTGCGTCCGATATCCCGCCCCATCGGGAGATCGCCGAACAACTCCCCGGGTGTATTTCGCTGGTGCCGCTTGAGGAGCCTGACAAAACCTGGGCTGCAAAGATTCTCCAGATCCCACGTCCTACGGCGTCAAGCCGTCTGGCTGCCCGGTCCGCGTTTCTTGCCGGGCCTTTTTCGCTGCAGCGGGCAGCAGAGCGGCTTTTGAGCATCTGGTGCTCAGCCAGCACTGACAAAAACCTTCCTCATGTGGAATTGACCTCCGATGGCCAGTTGCCGACGGAACAAAGGAGGGCGGCATGAGCCTCGGAGATGTTGCGCTTCTTCTGACGGCACTGATGGCGGCCTTCGCTGTCAGTCTGAGAGGACTGGGGGATCATTTCCATCTGGAAATCCCTGAATTGACTCATTTCTTTGTGTATGTCCCCGCATTTCTTCTGGCCTGTCTTGCCTGGCTGCCACGTCCTCGATTTCTCCGAAGCTGGCCCTTCTTATTCGCTGCGGCGATTCCGGTTGTGGGACTGTTCTATGGAGAATCGCCCACTTTGGGGACAAACGCTGTCGTGGCGTTTTATCTTGTTTCCGGCGTGGCCCTGGCGACGTTGATTGCCGACCGCGACCGGTGGAGATGGGCCGCCCGCGTTTTCGTGCTGGCAAACGCTTTTCTGGTGTTTTTTATCTTTTGGATGAACTACCACGCGAGCAATGGATCCCTTCGCTTGACGCTGGTCAAATTCGGCTACGTCCTGCTCAGCGACATGACGAAATCGGCCAATCCCAACCAGGTAGGTGCCCAGTTTGCCTTTGCCAGCGTTGTCGGATTCGTGGTCTTTCTACGGTCAGGCAGGCTGATTCTCCCCGGCCAGACGATATCTTCTCCTCGACTGTTTTCTCTCGGAGGAGGTGTTTTTCCCGGTCGATCCAGAGGTTTCCCGCCGGAATGGTGGCGCGTTGAGAACCCATATCAGGATCCTGCAGAAAGTCATCATCCCAACCGCCGTTTTGAGTTCGGTCGGGCCGATTGGAGCGTTCTGACAGCCGCCATGCTCTGCACCCTCGGTTGTTTTCTCACCGCCTCTCGTGGGGCTACGCTGGGGCTGATTATCGGAACGAGTGCCGCCATTTTTGGAAGTCTGGGTCTGCAGCCCATCCGTCGCGTTCGTGACTTTGTGGTCTTTGCCGTCTTCGCCTTTCTCGTGGGGACTCTTGTCGCGGCTACGCTCAACGTCAATCCCCTGGAACGTCTGTCGAATCGCATATTCGGACAGGAAGGGGCCACTGTGGTCACCGCCGGCAGTCGGCTTCCAATTTGGGAGAACGCGTTCCGCGCCTGGCTGGCTGACCCGGTCCGCTTTCTCGTGGGAGCGGGAACCGGCGGAGCCGACGTCGCGTTGGGGAAATTTGACCCAGGCGCCAAATTCGACGAATATGGGACGATCAGAAGGAGCTGCCACAACATATTCGTCGAATGGGCACTCAGTTACGGGCTCATGGGAATCTTGCCGGGGGTTATCCTCGCGCTGACCGTGTGGAGTCAGGCGACAGCACTGGATCGCAGAGAACTTGCATCTGATCGGCGGGCCCTGCTTCTCACCATTGCCGTTTTAGGCATGACAGGGGTCGTCTACCGTTACTTGAGCTGGCCGATGATGGCCGGACTTGCGCTGGCCCTTTTGGAAACACAACCGGGCATGCCGAGGGTTTCCGAAATTCCGGAAATTCCCCATCCACACTGGTTGCGCGGGCCAGTTCGGCGGGTTGAGCCAAAGTTTCCCGGAAGTTATCAACCGATGCCTCGCCGGCCGATATAGAAGAGCGGATCCTGCACCGATCTTTCTTTCCGATGTTTTCCGCTATGAAGATCCTCCATGTTGCCCCCCTTAGCTGGAAGAACCCCAACGGGGTTACCGAAGCCGTCACCAATCTGGCTCTGGCACAGTCGCAATTTCCTCACGTCCAAATGGGACTGCTTGTGAGCAGCGTTGATCCCGGGCCCATTCCTCAGTTGCCCATCCCGGTGCTGCTGCGCCGGAATATGGTCCGTCTGGCCGGGCGGAGTTCTGTGTGGGAATGTCTTAAGTCCCAACTCTTCGCGCCGGAGCTGGTTGTGTTTCACAGCACGTTCGTGCCCTTTCATGCCCGGCTGGCGAAAGAATTCCGCGCCCGCTGCATTCCCTATATTGTGTGTCCACACGGTGGAATGACGCGCGAAGCACTGGCCTACAAGGCCTGGAAAAAGAGGCTCGGTCGTCGCCTGTTCTTCGATGCCCTTGTCGCGGGTGCAAGCGCTATCCAGTATCTTTCGCAAGGCGAGTATGAGCGGTCGGGCGACTGGGGACGCCCGGTCATCATCGCGGGAAACGGCATTTGGCCGCCTCCTGAAGAAAACCTCGCCAACCCGGGAGGCCGTGACACACGCGAATTTTTGTTCCTCGGCCGCCTGCAAATCGAGATCAAAGGCCTGGATGTTCTTCTCGAAGCTGTGGCAAGATGTCAAAGCGCACTTCGGCAAAGCCGAGCACGAGTGAGAATCGTGGGCCCTGGTTGTGCCCAATCGGACGTCTTCCTGCGGGATGAGGTGGCGCAGCACTCCCTGGGGGATATTGTGACTGTGGAGGGACCGGTCCAAGGAGACGCAAAAGCCCGCACTTACGCGGCAGCCGATGTATTTCTCCATCCCTCACGAACGGAGGGCCATCCGACGAGTGTCCTGGAAGCTCTCTCCCACGGCCTGCCGGTCGTCGTCACCGCCCAGACCAACGTCCTGCACCAGGTGCTTGCCGCTGGGGCGGGCTGGGCCGTGACACATGACCCCGGTGACCTGGCAAGGACACTCGTTCGTCTGGCGAGGGCTGCACCGCAGACGCTGGCTGGCGCGGGACGCGCCGCCCGTCAGCTCGCCCTGCAACAATTCACCTGGCCACAGGCTGCCAAAAAGACGTTATCGAAATACGCACGAATTCTCCGCCTTGCCCGGGCTGCTTAATCGCCGGATGCTGCGTTTGAGAAGGCGGTCCCCAGTCAGGTAACATGTTGCGCCGCTTCGCGAACAGGTTGTAAAAAAACGACCGAGCCGTTTTGGCCGACTCGGTCGCGTTGCCCTCAAAAGCGACAGGGCTGCGTGAGGGGAAATCCCTGTCGCTTCACAGCCAAGCGTGACAGGCTCTCTGGGACGAAGGGGCTTTACTAATGGCCCCAAAACCGCTCATCAGTACGGCTTGTAAACGCCCGGCTGAGCGATTGGGTAATCGCCGTTGGCGTCCGGCTTCACCGGGGGTTCCTGATCCCAGGAGGTGACTTCCGGCGCAATGACAGGGCCTTTCTCGACGGCCTCGTCCCAGCGCACAACCTGGCCGCTGTATGTTGCCATACGTCCAAGAACCGCTGTGAAACTGCTCGTCGCGCCGAAGTACCCCTCGTTGTATCTCTCGTTCTTGACGATGGCATTGAGGAAGTCGATGTGCTCCTGAACATATGGATTCTTGTCGCCCGGACGACCCGCCGCGCAGGGTGAAATGCCTTTCACACCATGGGCCGACTCAGCCACGATGTTCCAGCAGCCGTTGATCTGACGGCACTGGCTGTACATTTTCACCCCATTGGGATAGGTGAATTCCACGAAATGGTGGTCATAAATCTGGCCCACGCCCCGGTTTTCACCGCGATACCGCATCTCGCAGCCGCCCATACCGTTTGCCTCGATCGGGTGCACGGGATTGGTGAGGTCATCACTCATCACCCAGTTGCACACGTCGAGGTTGTGGACGTGCTGCTCGACAATGTTATCGCCGCTGAGCCACGTGAAATGATACCAGTTGTACACCTGGTACTGGAGTTCGTTCTGCTCAGGCCGACGACGGCGAATCCAGATTGCGCCGCCATTCCAGTATGCCCGCAGGAACATGATATCGCCGATTTTGCCTTCTTTAATTTCGCCGATTTCACGGATATAACCGGCCTGATGATGTCGCTGGAGCCCGACGCCGACCTTCAATCCTTTCTCGTCGGCCAGCTTATTTGCGGCCATTACCTTGCGGAAACCCGGGGCGTCAACACACACGGGCTTTTCCATAAACACGTGCTTCCCGGCCTTGATGGCATACTCATACTGGAAGGGCCGGAAGCCCGGTGGAGACGCGTTGATCATGATATCAACACCACAGTCGATGGCCTTTTTGTAGGCATCCAATCCCACGAACACGCGATCGTCCGGCAAATCCACGATTTCTTTATCGAACTCCTTGCGAAGTCGTTCAGCGGTTCCGCGGGCACGATCTTCGAAGGCATCGGCCACCGCCACAATCTGCACCTTGATTCCCGTTTCCTGAGAAGCACGGATGTGATCGCGAACAGCGCCATTCCCCCGGCCACCGCAACCGACCAGACAGACCTTCAGGACGTCACTGCCCGCCGCGTGGACCGATCGCGCGAGATTGAGTGAGCCCATCAGCGCCGCACCGCCCACGACAGCCGAGGTTTCCAGAAAGCTTCGTCGAGATGTCTTCAACACATCACTCATGGCGCACACTCCTTATAAAGGGTTCAACACTGGATTTGACCGGTCGCGCGTTGGCCATTTTTGATCCCAACGCTGTCACAACCGGGAGGCTCGCCTTTCAAGGTTAGTGCCGGTAAGTTGCAAACGCAAGGGCCCACAACCGCCCCGGCGTCAACCCTCACTGCTTGCCACCCTGGGCCTTCCGATACTCCCGCAGGATTTCGGGATCGGGTTCGTAGAGCTTGGCCTCCTCTTCGGTCGGCAGCCGCAGCGGGCGCACAACGCGGAAGCCCACAAAGGGCGCGTCTGTGAGGTACCAGATGCTCTGGGGAATTTGCGGGTCCTGCATTTTCCAATCCGGATGAGAAGCACGCCGCGCGGCACTGCGGAGCATCTCGGGGTCATCCATCCAGGAGCCACCCCGCACCACAACCGGGAACTCCTTGGTGACCGGGACGATGGGATTCTTGACAGTCTTGCCCGCGAACCTTTTGTAAGCATCGGGGACATACTGATCGAGCACCCACTCCGCGACATTGCCGTGCATGTCGTAAAGTCCCCACGGATTCGGTTTCTTTTCTCCAACTTTGTGGTACTTGTCATCACTGTTGTCAAAATACCAGGCGTACTCGTCGAGATCCGCGGGGTCATTTCCGAACGAATACGCCGTCGTCGTACCAGCCCGGCAGGCGTATTCCCATTCCGCCTCCGTCGGCAGGCGGTAATAACGGCCCGTTTTCGCACAGAGCCACTTGCAGAAGTGCTGTGCCGCATAAAGGGTCATGCACACGGCAGGCCGGTCTTTTTTACCCATCCCGAAAGACATGTCGGTGTAGGGGGGAGTGGGACGGGCAATGGCGTCGGCGAGTTCATCCCACTTGGTGGCCGGCTCTTTCGTCTGCTCTCGACGCCGCTTATCCAGCTCGAAGGACCATGTCTCGTAGGCATCCCAGAGCGTCTCATACTTCGCCATCCAGAAAGGTTCAAGTTCCACCTCGTGCTGCGGCCCTTCGTCGGGCTTTCGGCCGGGCTCATTCTCGGGGCTTCCCATCAGGAATTTTCCACCCGGGATCGGTACCATATCGAATTTGATATCCGTGCCCACAATTACTTCCGTGTAGGGTTTCATCTCCGCCTCGGTTTTCGCATCCGCGTTGGGCACAGGATACGGTTCGGGCAGCCATTTGATGACCAGATCTTCCGCCGGGTTGACTTTCTGCCCGGTCCCCTCCTCAGCCCACAGGGATGTCATCCCCCATCCTAAAACCACTGTTCCCACAACAACCCATAACCAGGAGCGCATTCGGGTGTCCCTCATCTAACAGCACCTCGTGACCAAAACGAACTCAACCTGACCGATACCCAATCCTGCACCGAACCGTCGCGGGGCGGCACAGGCCCTCTCAAACTCTCGACATTGCTACGCGTAAGGTGGGGCCGATGATCGCGCGGACCAGGTGAATATCCAGTTTATTCTCCAGGTTTGCACCTGCCATAGGCCCGCCGCCATCTCTCATTTGAGCCGGCTCATAAGAAATACCGGAGCCGAACCTTGGAGGGTTCCCATCCGTCGTCGATAATAACCCGTATTGTAAACCGCCGCCAATCCCCCTGCAAACGGTTTGGCAGTATGTCGGCAAATTGGGACCACGAGGCGGATAGCGTCAATCGCCGGAAAATCGACATGCATGACTTTTCTTACCTCACCGGAATTAGTTTGCACGAGCCGTCGCCGCGCACGGCGTGCCGCCAGAAATTAGTACCAGCCGCGATTGTCATTTGCCTGATCATTCTCTGCCCGCAATGTTCAATTGCCGAGCCTGCGTACCCACGGCTCTCTCCATCCGAGATACCACCCTTACCGGCGCACCCGGCAAGCCAGCGGCCACCCACGCCCCCGGCGCGCCATCTACCGGTGCGATGGGTCCGCGAATCCGAGGAGATGGCCGCTCCCCTGCGGATTATCTGCTACCATCCCGATGGTGTAGTGGCAGACCGGGCGATGGCTCGGGCGATTGCCCGTATTCATCAGCTCAACGCGGTTTTCAACGACTATGATCCGACGAGCGAAGTTCGCCGCCTGTGTGAGACGGCAGGAACGGGGAAAAAGGTGCAGGTCAGCGACGATTTGTGGCGGCTTCTCGCCTTGAGTCTCAAGATCTCTGAGCAAACGTCAGGGGCGTTTGATGTCACGATCGGCCCGATTGTGCGACTGTGGCGAAGGGCCCGCATGTCTCGTGAAATGCCGCCCGCCTGGCGGTTTGACCAGGCACGCCAGGCCGTGGGATATCAATGGGTGCGACTCTATCCCGAAGAGCGGGCTGTGGAGCTCCTGCGGTCGGGCATGCGGCTGGACTTCGGTGCCGTGGCCAAGGGCTACGCCATCGATGCGGCCCTCCAGGTGATGCGGGAAGAAGGCGTGCCTTCCGCATTGATCGATCTAGGAGGCGATCTTGGATTGGGGGACCCTCCCCCCGATCGCCATCACTGGACTGTGGCCGTGGCCGCCGTAAAACCGGGAGAACCTCCGAGTTATTTCGTGCGGCGGGCACGGTGTGGCGTAGCGACGTCAGGCGATCGTTACCGCTTTGTGGTCATCGGCGGAAAGCGCTATTCGCACATCGTGGATCCACGAACGGGCGTAGGCCTGACCGACCAAAGTGAGGTGACGGTCATCGCCCCCAATGCCACCCTGGCCGATGCCCTGGCAACGGCAGTCAGCGTTCTGGGACCGGAAAAAGGACTGGCCTGGGTGGAAACTTTTCCGGATACCGCAGCCCTCTATTTGCGACTGGTGGGAGATCACACCGAAGTTCACACGTCGAAACGGTGGAAGGAGCTGAGCGGGGAAACAGCGGATGCCCAACTGTGACGAAACCGTGGAAGTCCTGAAACCTGCTTCCCTCAGCAAGACCGCGGCGCGATTGTGCGTTGTGGGCGCGGTCATCCTCTGGAGCAGCAGCGGCTTTTTCACCAAATCTCACTTTTTTGATAACTGGCCGATCGAATGGCGCGGCGCCATGTTTGGATTCTGGCGGACGCTGGCGGCCGCTGCCGTCCTGTTGCCACTGGTCCGCGGCATTCGATTTCGACCCATGCTCATTCCTATGGTGATTTCATTCGCTGGAATGAACATCACTTTTCTCACGGCAATGGTGCTGAGCACGGCGGCGAACGCCATCTGGCTGGAAAGCACGGCACCATTCTGGGTGCTCCTTTCCTGCCTTTTTCTCTTTCGCGAGCCACTTCAGAAAAGAGACTTTCTGCCGTTCCTGGCGGCTTTTGCCGGTGTGACGCTGATCCTTATGTTCGAACTCACCCGCACGGAAAAACTATCCCAACTGGGCGTCATCGCGGGACTGCTCTCCGGAATTTGCTACGGGGGCGTGATCGTGACGCTCCGGCAACTTCGCGAAGAAAACTCGGCCTGGCTTGTGGCCCTCAATCACGCGGCCTCGGCAGCTGTACTCGCTCCGCTTGTACTGTTTCTCGGTTACTGGCCCACACCCTTTCAACTGGCCTGGCTTGTCGCCTTTGGCGTGGTGCAGATGGCCATTCCCTATCTCCTTCTCACAACGGGACTCAAGGTGATCCCCAGTCATGAAGTCGCTCTCATTGGACTTCTGGAGCCGATTCTCAACCCCATCTGGGCGTTTCTTGCGTGGGGCGAGCGTCCCGCATGGTGGACCCTCGCCGGCGGAACCTGCATCCTGCTCGGGCTGTTTCTTCGCTACGTGGTCAGCAGCAACAACACCACGTCCCACTAAATACCGACGCCCCTCATGCGGCAAACGGATGCCCCTCCGTCGTGATCGCGGGAAGTGGAGTGGATTTGTCCGACGCGCAACAATGGCCGGCTTCCCTGGAACCCTGCTTTTCCTCGCGATCAACGTGGATGAACGGGGAAGCAGGCGGCCTCAAAGATCCTCCGGTCGTTCCGACCACGGTGCGGTAAGCGACTGTCCGTTGTGACGCCGGTCCAGGGAGAGCAGGAAGGGCACCACACGCCGGGCCCAATCACCGGGTTTGGGGTAATTGGCGGCCTCGGGGCCGAAGCAACTCCGCAGCATCGCCGTGTCAATGATGCCTGGATTGACGACCACCGCTGCGAGCTCGGCAGGAAGCTCTGCCGCCAACGACTGCGTGAGGCCTTCGACGGCGAATTTGGTAGCGCAATATGGGCCGACCTCCGCTGCGGCGGACCGCCCCCAGTAAGAGCTAAAGTTGACGATCACCCCGCGCTTGCGCTCCAGCATCGCGGGAACAAAATGGCGGACTGTGTGATAAATACCGCCGATATTCACCCGAAGGAGTTGCTCAAATTCCCCGGGCGGGACTTCCCAAAGTCGGGCGTTACGGTTAATCAACGCCGCATTATTGATAAGCAGATCGGGCGGCTCCAGCGCAGCGATGACTTCCCTTGCCCACTCCGCCACCGCCTGGTCGCTGGCCACGTCCACCCTGCTGAACACATGCGGCGGACCGTAGGTCGTGGAAAGTTCTTCCACTGCGGATGCCGAGCGGGCACAGCCCGCCACCGTATGCCCGAGGGCAATGAACCGGTCCACCATGGCGCGGCCCAGCCCGCGACTGACACCCGTGATTACGATCACCTTCCGTTCGTTGCCAGCCATGGCGTCCTCTCAAGAAACCGAAACGGTTGAAGACACTCACCCCCGCGAACAATGGGGCCCAGTACGAAACGACAGAGAATGGATCAGACCCAGTGGCATCAAAACAGGGCAACAAGCGCTGTTACTTCAAGCGTCCCGCCGCCCATTCAATCCCGCGCTTCAGCAGGATGGGATAAGTGGGATTGCTCCAGGCGAGGTGGTCGTGCCCCAGCAGGAGG